>CAJPJN010000015.1:0-16071 GCA_905369855.1 Streptococcus oralis
AAAAAGAAATTCTAAACCGGTTTCAGCTTGATATAGTGTTTGAATAAAATGTGAACAAATTTATTAGGGAATTCAAATCAATTTCATACTTTAAAATTCGTTTCGTACTATTTTAGATTCAATTAATTATACATCATAGATAATCCGCTTCAAAAATCTCTTCAAATCACGTCAGGTTCACATTTCCGTATAAGAGAGAAATTTATTGTTGCAATACTTTTCTTGGTTTGGTACCTTCAGCTGGACCAATGACACCTGCCATTTCGAGTTCTTCCATAAGGCGGGTCGCACGGTTAAATCCAACTGACAAACGACGCTGAATCATGGATGCGCTGGCTTTCTGGGTCTCAATGACTAGAGCTTTGGCTTCTTCAAAAAGCGGATCACCACCAGATTCACCATCTGAAAATTCTCCTTCATTTTCAGAAACCTCACCTGGATCAAAACTCTCATCGTAGTCCGCATCTGCCTGAGCCTTGATGAAGTTTACGATGCGTTCGACATCGTCATCCGAGATAAAGGAGCCTTGGAGACGAACTGGGTGGTTTTCATCAATCGGTTTAAAGAGCATGTCACCTCGACCAAGTAGTTTCTCAGCTCCATTTTCATCTAAGATAGTACGGGAGTCTGTACCTGATGATACCGCAAAAGCCACTCGAGATGGGACATTGGCCTTGATCAGACCAGAGATGACATCAACGGATGGACGCTGGGTTGCAAGAATCATGTGAATCCCAGCGGCACGCGCCTTCTGTCCCAAACGGATGATGGCATCTTCCACTTCCTTGCTGGCAACCATCATGAGGTCAGCCAACTCATCCACAATCACAACAATAAGTGGCAGTGGAATCTGCTTGTATTCGGACTGGTCATTAAACTCTTCTACCTTGGCATTAAAGCCTGCAATATTCCGAACTCCCACCTTGGCAAAGAGTTCATAACGGTTTTCCATTTCATCCACAACCTTTTGCAGGGCCTTGCTGGCCTTGCGTGGATTGGTCACAACTGGAATCAAGAGATGAGGAATGTCATTGTAAACAGACAACTCAACCATCTTGGGATCGACCATCATAAACTTAACTTGGTCTGGTCTCGCTTTCATGAGAATGCTGGCGATAATGCCGTTAACAGCTACTGACTTCCCAGAACCCGTTGAACCTGCGACTAGCAAGTGGGGCATTTTAGAAAGGTCAAAAGCTCTTGCGGTACCATTAACAGCCTTCCCTAAAGGAATTTCCAAGAGATTTTCAGCTTTCGTTTGAGATTGTTCCCATAGTTCGCGGAAGGATACAGTCGCAATCTCAGAGTTAGGTACTTCGATTCCGACTAAGGATTTCCCTGGGATAGGTGCTTCGATTCGGACATCCTTGGCTGCCAAGGCTAGAGCGAGGTCATCTGCGAGATTGGAAATGCGGTTAACCCTTACACCAACGGCCGGCTTGACTTCATACTTGGTCACTGATGGTCCAATTTCAGCCCGTTCAACTGTTACCTTGATACCAAAGCTAGCAAAGGTTTCTTCTAGGATTTTGATATTTGCCCGAACGATTTTCTTCTCTTTAGACTGGTCTTTGGGTTTATCTGGGGCAAAGAGTTGTAAGCTTGGAAGTTTGTATTCAAGAGCCTCCTTGGCTGAAAAATCGACCTGAACATCTTCATCATCAGAGCCATCTTCCTGCTCAGGGAATTCAAGTTCAGCTTGAGGCAGGATGATTTCTGGTTCTACCCATTCTTCTTCCAGAACAGGTGGAATGTCAAGCACAACATCTTCTGTCAGAATCTCACCCGTTTCCATATCAACAGGAGGCATATTAAGCAAGCCTCTCTCAGCCGCTTCTTTTTCTAATCTAGCCTCTTCCTCTGCCTTTTGACGAGCTTTTTCTTCTTGTTTGACAAAGCGTTCCTCTTTTCGACGCTCATGCCCTTCCCGCCATTTGAAAAATCCTCTACTGAAAAATTCAGCAACATCATAAACAGACCAAGAGCTGACTTGGAGAGTCCCCACTAAAATCAAGATAACTCCAATAAAGTAAGTACCGATATTTGAAAAAAGAAAGGCTGTTGGCATATAAAGAGCGACCCCAATCAAGCCCCCTCCAGCAAAACTGGTCGTTCGAAAACCAGTCAAATCCGTCACAACCTGAGCCATGGTTCCTTTTAAGATCGACTTATCCAAACCATATTGCCAAACTAAGTAGGCCTCAAAAATCAAGAGCAAACCTGCAAATATGGTGAAAAATCCTGATAAGAGTCCTTCCTGTTTTCGTATCCACTTGAAAAAGAAGAGGTAGAGCAGGATACCAACTATTGCCAGATAAGCTAGGCTACCCACCAGCAAGCGAATTAAATTGTAAAGGGTTATACCTGCAGCCCCTAATTTGAAGGCTGCGAAAATCAATAAAAGCGCGATTCCCAACGAAATCAACATTCGTTGAATCGCTTCTTTTCTTTCGAGTTCTGCTTTAGACGGTCTCCGTCTTGTTTTACTTGTATTCTTGTTTGCCATTCTTCTATTATACCATATTTCACAGGCATTTCGGAAAGAGAAAAAGACTGCACCCAACGGTCCAATCTTTTCATTTTTCTATTTTTTATGCTTGTGGTTTGCGTAGGTAACCATAGACCACACCACTTACGATTGCTCCTACCAAGACAGAAACGAGGTAAAGGAGAGCATTTGAAGTAAGCGCGATAACGAAGATTCCTCCATGTGGCGCCATGAGTTTGATACCAGTAAGACCAACGAGGCCACCTGCTACTGCTGAACCAAGGATGAAGCTTGGGATAGCACGAGCTGGGTCAGCGGCACCAAATGGAATTGCTCCCTCAGTGATAAATGACAAGCCCATGATGATGTTTGTCAAACCAGAGTTGCGTTCTTCTTTGGTAAATTTATCTTTGAAAAGAAGAGTTGCGACAAAGATTGCAAGTGGTGGTACCATTCCTCCAGCCATAACTGCTGCCATAGCCACAGAACCACCTGAAGAAACAGTCGCTGCAAGCGTACCTGTACCAAATACATAAGCCGCTTTGTTAACTGGTCCACCCATGTCAACAGCCATCATTCCACCAAGGACGATACCGAGAAGGACAGCTGAACCACCTCCAAGACCGCCTAGGAAGTCATTCATAGCAGTGTTGATTGCTGCCATCGGGATGTTAACAGCTAGCATGACAAATCCAGTAAAGATTGTTCCAAGAAGTGGCAATAGAAGGATTGATTTTGCACCTTCAAGTGAACGAGGAACTTTAACGTATTTCTTGATAGCAAGAACTAAAGCACCTGCGATAAATCCACCAACAAGGGCACCTAGGAAACCAGATGAGACACCTGCAAGAGTTGAAGTTGCTTCACCACCTGCTGCATAAGGGATTTTACCAAAGGCAAAACCTTCTTTGGCAATAGCACCAGCCACGAAACCTGCTACCAAACCTGGTTTTTCAGCGATAGAGTAGGCAACATAACCTGCAAAGACTGGAAGCATCAAACCAAAGGCAGCTCCACCAATTTTCATGAACATAGAAGCTAGCTCATGGTAGGAACCAAGATTACCAAGATTTTCATTTGGAACACCCAAAGCACCGTCAATCAAGAAGGCAAGGGCAATCATGATACCACCACCGATAACGAATGGTAACATTTGCGATACACCACTCATCAAGTGTTTGTAGAAGGCACCACCAAGGCTTTGTTTTTCGTTAGAGACTGTTGCAGCTTTTGCACCATTAGCGGCACGGTAGACTTCCGCATCTCCTGAAAGAGCCAAGTTTATTAACTCTTCTGTCTTACGGATACCGTCAGCAACTGGACGATTAATCAATGGTTTGCCATCGAAACGATCCATTTCAACCGCCTTGTCTGCAGCGATGATAACAGCTTTAGCCTTGCGGATGTCCTCAGCAGTTAGTTGGTTACCAACACCGCTAGCTCCGTTGGTTTCCACCTTAATTCCAACACCCATTTCAGCAGCCACTTTTTGAAGGGCTTCTTGGGCCATGTAAGTGTGGGCAATACCTGTTGTACAAGCTGTAACAGCTACAATAAAGTCACTAGAGTCATTGTTAGGTGCTTGAACTGGCTCCTCAGTTTTTTCTGAAGCTTGGTCAAAAAGTTCAATGACTTGGTCAGCTGATGTTGCTTGGCGAAGTTTGTCAGCAAATCCATCTTTCATCAAGTATTGAGACAATTCTGCCAAGGCAGCCAAGTGAGTGTCATTAGCACCTTCTGGAGCTGCAATCATAAAGAAGAGGTCGGTTGCTTGTCCATCCAAGCTCTCGTAGTCAACACCCTTGTTTGACTTGGCAAAGAGAACTGTCGCTTCTTTGACAGCAGCGTTTTTGCTGTGAGGCATTGCGATACCGTCTCCTAAACCAGTAGAAGTCAAAGCTTCACGCGCCAAAATTCCTTCTTTAAAGGTTTCAAAATCTGTTACATAACCGTGGTCTGTCAAACTTTTAATCATCTCGTCGATGACAGCTGTTTTTTCAGTTGCCTGCAAATCCAGCAACATGACATCTTTTCTCAATAGGTCTTGAATTTTCATCGTTTTTCTACCTCAACTTTTTCATATGTTTCTTTAATAAATTCTGCAGTTGCCAAGTCATCTGAGAAGGTAGTTGCCGTTCCGCAAGCCACTCCCCATTTGAAGGCTTCTACTGCATCTTTTGATTTGACAAACTCACCTGTAAATCCAGCGACCATAGAATCACCAGCCCCAACTGAATTTTTGACTGTCCCTTTGATTGGTTTAGCGAAGTAAGCTCCCTCAGATGTAACAAGAAGGGCACCGTCACCAGCCATAGAGATAATGACGTTTTGAGCACCTTTAGCCAGTAACTCACGAGCGTATTTCTCAATTTCATCTAAACTTTCGAGTTTCACTCCAAAGATAGCTCCAAGTTCATGATTGTTTGGTTTAACCAAGAGCGGTTGGTATTCCAAACTATCAATCAAGGTCTGTCCTTCAAAGTCACAAACCACTTGCGCACCCGTCTGGCGCGTCAAGGCAATCAAATCCTTATAGATAACATTACCTAGATTTTTAGCACTTGAACCAGCAAAGACAACTGTATCTTCTGCTGTTAAACTTGAAAGAATAGCTTTCAATTCTTCTAACTGAGCTGGCTCCACATTTGGACCAGTCCCGTTGATTTCTGTTTCTTGGTCTGCTTTGATTTTAACATTGATACGAGTATCTTCTGACACTCGGACAAAACTCGTCTCGATTTCTTCCTCTGCTAAAGTATCTGTGATAAATTGACCAGTAAAGCCACCGATAAATCCAGTTGCTGTATTTGGAATATTCAAGCGTTTCAAGACACGACTGACATTGATTCCTTTCCCTCCAGCAAACTTATCATCACTGTCCATACGATTGACACTACCGACTTGGACTTGGTCCAAACGAACGATATAGTCAATGGATGGATTGAGTGTGACTGTATAAATCATACTTCTATTACCTCCGTTTTCTCCTTAATAGCCTGCAAGAGCTCATGCCCTTGACTTGTGATAACAATAGCTCGTTTGAGTGGTGCTACCTTGGCAAAGCAAGTTTGTCCAATTTTAGACGAATCCACCAAGACATAGGACTGTTTAGCATTCTCCAAAATAGCTCGCTTCACAGCTCCCTCCTCCATATCAGGAGTCGTATAATAGCCATCGTCTACACCATTCATCCCGATAAAGGCACGGTCAAAGTGCAATTGGTTAATCTGGTTAAGAGCAACGCCCCCGATGCTCGCATCTGTTGCCATCTTGACACTTCCTCCAACCATGACCGTTGGAATCTGCTTTTCAACCAACTGAGCTGCATGGTGAATCGAGTTGGTCACAACAGTAATATTTTTATTGACCAATTCATGAATCAAAAAGGCAGTTGTTGTTCCAGCATCGATAAAGATGACATCTTGTTCCTTGATGAGAGAGGCTGCTTTCTGAGCCAACAACTTCTTCTCTTGAAGGTTTTTGACAGATTTCTCTTGAATGGTTTCCTCTTCCTGCAAGGAGTGGGGCAATTCTGCTCCACCATGCACGCGACGAAGCTTGTTTTCTGCTTCCAACTCATCCAAGTCTCTTCGCACCGTTGATTCTGACGTTTCTAACAAACTAACTAATTTCTCTAGAGAAACTACATTGTGTTGATTCAACTCCTCTAAAATCAGTTGTTTCCGCTCTGTTTTTAACACTGAATCACCTCCTGTTATCGTTTACACTATTCATTCTATCACACTTTCTTTCAAAGTCAAGCATTTTTTGTCACTTTCTTTCAAATTCTATCATTTTTCTTATTTCTAGAATTTTTATTGCAAGATAAGAGCCTTTATGGTAGACTATTTGAGTAAGTATTGGAAGATTACTCAAGAGGCTTAAGAGGCCGTGTTGGAAACGCGGTAGGCGTGTAACAGCGTGCGTGGGTTCGAATCCCATGTCTTCCGTAGAAGAAAATTATTTCTAGGATGCAACAAATGTTGTATCTTTTTTTATCACTTTTTTAAAAATAGGGTCTGTTTTAGGGTCTATTTGTGACTCCTTTTTTCGCAAAAGAATACCAAGGAATAGCAAAGACAAAAATAAAAAACGTTGATTTAACAACGTTTTACCATGGAATGCAAAGGAATAATGGAGCCGGTGGGAGTCGAACCCACGTCCAAACACCTGCCAACATATTTGTCTACAACCATAGGTTATGTATTATTTTAACAGTCCCTCGACACATAACTCAAGCCTAGAAACTGCGAGTCTATCAATCTCTTATCAAGCCACTAGACAAGACTTGATCGTATCTCGCTAATAATAAGACCTGTCATTGAACACGAGCAATCCAAATCGGGTCACGCCTGCTGGTTTTTAGGCAGCTAGAGCGTAAGAAGTGTTATTTTTTGCAGTTATATTTAACTGAGCGTTTACGTCGCCACACGAGTCGCAAAATATGCCTCATAATGCCTGTCGAATCCGTAACGACCCCAAAAGACAGTAAAACCATTATACCTTATCTAACACGAAAATGCAAAAGGGAAATCAACTAACTAAAAAAGATAGTCTTTCAGGGCTTTAGTCAAAACCTGATAACCAGTAACACTAAGGTGCAATCCATCAGTTGTATATTCTTTTTTGAGTTGGCCTGCTTGGTCTGTCAAACTATCAAAAACTGGCACAAATTCTACCTGCATATAGGCAGAAGCAAGCTCTTGATAGGCTTGATTCCATTTCTGAATTTTTTCATTCGTGCGGATATAGACTGTCTGCTTGTACTCCTCTCCCTCATTAACTGGCAAAATGGAAAGCAATTTCATCTCTGTCAATGGATAATCGCGAGCAATGGATTGAATGATAGCTTCGAGATTATTGAGAGCCTCATTCACAGGTACATCTTTTCCCATATCATTTGTCCCAATCAAAAGGACAATTTTATCTACTGCTCCACCGTACAGATGCGCATCTAGATTCTCTAGTAACAGCCCTGTCTGATAACCTCGAATACCTCGATTGACAATCGTCTTTGAAGTCCCAAATAGTTCCTGCAGAGGATAATATTCGACAATGGAATCCCCAATAAAAAGAATGTCTGGCTCTACAACAGAAACCTGATTTAAGTGACGATACTTGGTTTGGATTTTTTCTTGTTCCTTTAGTAACCAATTTTCTAATAACTGTACTGCCACTTCATTCTCCTTTTTCTAACCAGTTTTCCAAGACTTGATAAACTCCTCCTTGGCTGTTGGCTGGCGCTAGAGCAGTAGCCACAGCTTTGGCCTTGTCATCAGCATTTTCCATCGCATAGGCAATTCCAGCCATTTCAAGCATTTCAACATCATTTTCACTGTCACCAAAAGCCATGATTTGTCGGGGATTCAAATCCCAGCGCTTGAGTAATTCTTCCAAGCCCCATGCTTTATGAATTCCAGCTTGGAGGATATCAATGCAACCATAGCCACTCGATACAGCCCGAACACGACCATCAAAGAGGCTATTGATTTCTTCCAAGACCGAACTCAAACGTTCCTCACCAACAACCATACTCATCTTGAGCACACCACCAAAGAGGTCAGAAGTTAATTCATCCACAAACTGCATCCGTTGGTAGAATTTTTCAATCATTTCTGGAGTCATAAAACTTTCAAGGTCTGTAAAAATCGTACCTTCCTTGACGAAACCACCCTTCATCCCCGTTACAACAAACTGGTCCTGACATGCTCGACCCTCGAAATGAGCTAAAGCCTTATCAACAATCGCGTCATCCCAAGTCTGAGCCTGAGTCAGTTCATTGTTTTCAAAAATACGAGCACCGTTGGCAACCACCAGAACCACTCGATCCACCAAGTGCTCCAGTAGTTGCCTCATGCGGTGAATTTCATTTCCCGTCGCAATGACAAAACGAATGCCCCTTTGATCCAACTGATCTAAAATCTTTTCCAAGCGTGGGAGATCAAGCTGGCCTCTAGCATCCAGCAAGGTCCCATCCATATCTGTCGCAATTACTTTAATCGTCATTTACTTTCCTCTGAATTCAAGCTAATCCCACTTCAATCCTACATGTTCGTTCATTTCTTTATAGGCTGCATCAATTCGTTCCTTAGTCGCTTCATCTAACTGATCACGATGACTGCCACCCTCGATAAAATCTTCTAAGATATAGGTTTGATAATGATATAGGGGATATCCTTCTGGTGAAAAGGTTCCCTTTGGTGTTCGATTGACCCAAGTAGGATGAGCTTTAGCTGTTTCAATAGTTGTTTGTCCATCTTTTTTCTTGACAGTTACATCCATAAGAACACCACGCTCTGTCCACTTAGCATTGTCTACACCAGTCATTGTTTCAATACGTTGGTTAGAAATGAAGTTCCCCATTGAATAGATAATGAGTTTCTTGTCTCCATCTTTTTCAACAATCTCAGATGGTTCAACTACGTGTGGATGGCCTCCAAAGATAATATCCGCTCCCCAATCAATCATCTTGTGGTACAAAGCCTTTTGCTCTTCAGTCGGTTCTATTCGATACTCAACACCCATCTGAGGCATGATAACAGTAATATCCGCTTCCTTCTCTGCACGCTCAATTTCAGCCTTCATCTTATCTTCGTTTAGGTCTGAAAGATAGCGGTTATAATCTTCTTGAGAAATACTTTGCTCAATTCCATTAAATCCATAAGAATAAGCCAAAAGTGCAACCTTGATACCGTTCACTTCCTTGATAACCAGTGGAGCTTGATCACGTGGCTCGTGCGTGTAAACTCCAATAGGTGTCATTCCTGCCTTTTCAATAGCATCTGCTGTTGAAATAACTCCCTCAATTTGCGAATCTAAAATGTGATTATGAGCCAAATCAAGTACGTGATACCCCGCATCTTTGATAGCATCCATGACTTCACTTGGAGCATTAAAGAGAGGATAACCCGCTAAATAATGATCCTTATTAATAGTCCCTTCAAAGTCACCAATAGCTAAATCTGCCTGCTTAAGCCATGGTGTCACGTATTCAAAATTCTCATGAAAATCATACGTTCCATCATCTTTTTTGGCTGAAAAGTAGAGAATATCATGATAAAGCAAATCACCATGAGCCATAATTCTAGCAGTTTTTTCCTCTTCCTGCTCCTGAGACTTTTTCTTAGTTCCTTCTTGAGAAATAGTATCTCGTTTTTGACTGGTCATAGGCATGCCTTTGAAGCTTTCAAACAACAAAACCAAGCCCATTGATAAAGCAACTGCTAGCAAGAGTACCGCCACAAATCCCTTGTTACTCCACTTACGATAACGTCTAAAAAAGTTAACCAAACCTTTCACAAATCGAAAAACTGGTCCACGTTTATGTCTATCTTGTCTTCTTTGCATCTTCATTCTCCCTACTTTCTAATGCAAGCCTTTTCTTTTTATTATATCACAGATAAGTAATTCTTTCACAATTGAATTGAATCTGCTAGGCATTTTCTATAAAAGCTCGATGCCGTAATGCTTTCAATCCTTGTCATTTTGTGATATCATGTAGAGGTAATGAAAGGAGAGAAAATGTCTGCAATAGAACGTATTACAAAAGCTGCTCACTTAATTGATATGAACGATATTATTCGTGAAGGGAATCCTACTCTACGCGCAGTTGCTGAGGAAGTCACTTTCCCCCTATCTGATCAAGAAATCATTCTTGGCGAAAAGATGATGCAATTCCTCAAACATTCCCAAGATCCTGTCATGGCTGAAAAAATGGGGCTCCGAGGTGGTGTTGGTCTTGCTGCTCCCCAGTTAGATATCTCAAAACGCATTATCGCTGTTTTGGTGCCTAATATTGTTGAAGAAGGCGAAACTCCACAGGAAGCCTACGACTTGCAAGCTATTATGTACAATCCAAAAATCGTATCCCACTCTGTTCAGGACGCTGCTCTTGGCGAAGGAGAAGGTTGCCTGTCTGTTGACCGCAACGTGCCTGGCTATGTAGTTCGCCATGCCCGGGTTACTGTTGACTACTTTGACAAGGATGGCGAGAAACACCGTATCAAACTCAAAGGCTACAACTCCATCGTTGTTCAACATGAAATTGACCACATCAACGGTATCATGTTTTACGATCGTATCAATGAAAAAGACCCATTTGCAGTTAAAGATGGTTTACTAATTCTAGAATAAAGAAAATCCCGTTGCAAGACGGGGTTTTGTGTTATAATAGAGGCATGAAAACAAATGATATTGTCTATGGCGTCCACGCCGTTACCGAAGCCCTCCTTGCAAATACTGGCAACAAACTCTACCTCCAAGAAGACCTACGAGGTAAGAATCTTGAGAAAGTCAAGGAACTGGCTACAGAAAAGAAGGTGTCCATTTCTTGGACTTCAAAAAAATCCCTCTCTGAGATGACTGAAGGTGCTGTCCACCAAGGTTTTGTTCTACGAGTATCTGAATTTGCCTATAGTGAGCTGGATCACATCCTTGCCCAAACGCGCCAAGAAGAAAATCCACTTCTATTGATTCTGGATGGCCTAACTGATCCTCACAACCTAGGCTCCATCCTGAGAACAGCCGATGCGACCAACGTTTCAGGAGTCATCATTCCCAAGCACCGTGCTGTCGGAGTTACTCCTGTCGTTGCCAAAACGGCCACAGGTGCTATTGAGCACGTTCCAATCGCTCGAGTGACCAATCTAAGCCAAACTCTGGACAAACTCAAGGATGAAGGCTTCTGGACCTTTGGAACGGATATGAACGGTACTCCTTGCCATAAGTGGAATACAAAAGGGAAAATCGCCCTCATCATCGGAAATGAAGGAAAAGGTATCTCTAGCAACATCAAAAAACAGGTTGATGAAATGATTACCATTCCCATGAATGGACATGTTCAAAGTCTCAATGCCAGTGTTGCTGCAGCCATTCTCATGTACGAAGTTTTCCGAAATAGACTATAAAAAAGTTTCCAGTCATCTGATTGGAAACTTTTTTATGATTAACTATGTTCTGTGATAAATTTATAGGCTTCTTGACCGGCGATGGCTCCATCTCCAACTGCTGTTGTTACTTGGCGAAGGTCTTTCAAGCGAACATCTCCAACTGCAAAGATACCGTCAACTGCAGTTTTCATGTGGTTATCTGTCACAATCCAGCCTGCCTGATCTTGGATATTCAATTCTTTAACAAAATCGCTAAGAGGGTCCAATCCAACATAGATAAAGACACCACCGAAGGCTTGTTCTGTCACTTGACCTGTTTTCACATTTTCAAATACGACAGATTCTACTCGGTTTTCACCTTTGATTTCCTTGACTACAGAATCCCAGATAAAGCTGATTTTCTCATTCGCAAAGGCGCGGTCTTGTAAAACCTTTTGAGCACGAAGTTGGTCACGACGGTGAACAATGGTAACAGTCTTAGCAAAACGAGTCAAGAAGAGGGCTTCTTCAACAGCTGAATCTCCACCACCAACTACCAACAAATCTTGGTCACGGAAGAAAGCACCATCACACACGGCACAGTAAGAAACACCACGACTGTTCAGTTCTTCTTCTCCAGGTACTCCCAAAGGACGGTGTTTAGAACCAGTCGCTACGATAACTGTACGTGTTTCATATGTTTGGTCATCAGTAATCACTTTCTTAAAATCACCATGGTCTTCGACATTTTCAACATAGCCATAAATGTGCTCAACACCAAGATTTTCAAGCGGTTCAAACATCTTTTCTGCCAATTCTGGCCCACTAATATTAGCGTATCCTGGGTAATTTTCAATATCAGATGTATTATTCATCTGACCACCTGGCAGACCACCTTCAATCAAGGCTACTTTCAGATTGCTTCGAGCAGCGTATAAGGCTGCAGTCATCCCTGCAGGTCCAGCACCGATAATAATAGTATCGTACATATAGATTCCTTCTTTCTTGTTGTAACTATCTTTATTCTAACTCTTTCTTGTCAATCATGCAAGGATTATGCTTCGAAAACAAGAATTAAACTCATAACCGCAAAGGATAATACTGGAACAACCAAGACTCCAATCATAATCATATCATAGAGATGGGCTTGGCGAGCCTTGGCTGTCTTATCCACTCCCGACATGGCTCTCAGTCCAATCCAAATCCCTAAAAAAATCAGGACGAGGATGGTGGTCAAGATCAAACTCTCGAAATATAAAGAAAATAGTTGCAGTAGCATGATTTCTCTCATTTCTATCTTTTTTAAAGAGTAAACTCAGCTAGTCCAGCTAACTGAGTTTTCCTTTATCTATTATATCAAATATAAGTCCGTTTGTAACTAGCGAAGAATTCTTTTGTCCGCTCTTCTTTAGGATGGTGGATAATCTCATCCGGTGTTCCAGATTCGATAATTTTCCCCTTATCTAGGAAGAGAATCTTATCAGCTACTTGGGCTACAAAGGACATGTCATGACTGACCAAAATCATGGTTTGACCTGACTTAGCAGCATCTGCAATAGACTTCTCTACTTCACCGACCAATTCTGGGTCAAGGGCTGAAGTTGGTTCATCTAAGAGCAAAACATCTGGTTTCATAGCAAGCGCACGCGCTAGGGCAACCCGTTGCTTCTGTCCACCTGATAAATGGCGAGGGTAATGGTTTTCACGGTCAGAAAGCCCAACCTTAGCCAACTCTTCCTTGGCAATCTTAGTCGCTTCTTGATCAGATAATTTCTTGACAACAACCAAGCCTTCTTTCACATTATCAAGTGCTGTGCGGCGTTCAAACAAATTAAACTGTTGGAAAACCATAGACAGCTTACGGCGTAGGGCAAGGATTTCTTCTTGAGTGATTTTAGAAAAATCAACTGAAAAATCATCAATCTGAATAGAGCCACTGTCAGGTGTTTCAAGATAATTGAGACTGCGAAGAAAGGTTGATTTTCCAGCTCCTGAAGAACCAATCAAGGCTACAACTTCCCCTTTTTGAATATCCAAGTCCAGATGATCCAAGACAGTCTGTCCTGAAAAGGATTTGCTTAAATTCGAAATCTTAATCATTAACGAAGGTCTCCTTTCACATCTGTTTGCACTGTATCGGGTGCAGAAATAGCCATTTTTCTCTCGATGAAACGACCGAGGCTTTCAATTCCGATATTGACTACCCAATAAACAAGGGCTACAGAGATGAATCGCTCAAAGTAACGATAATCGGCACCACCCAAAATCTGAGCTTGGGCAAAGACTTCCACAACACCCGCACTGAAGGCTAGGGAAGTTCCCTTGGTCAAACCGATTAGGGAATTGATTAAGGTTGGAGTCGCCACAACGGCCGCATTTGGAATAATCACTCGACGATAAACTTGCGCTCGGGTCATACCCAGACTTCGTGCCGCCTCAATCTCACCAGGATTGACTGAGAGAATGGCTGCACGAATGGTTTCACTAGCATAAGATGCTTCATTAAAGGCAAAGGCTACAATCGCAAAAACAGCCGCTGGAATCGCATTGATATTGAGACCAGTACCCCATTGCTGATTGAGAGCTTTCAAAGCCAAAGGGATTCCGTAGTAGGTCAACATGAGTTGCACCAAAATCGGTGTCCCTTTTAAGAAACTAACAAAGAAAGCCTGCAAGGGATATAAAATCTTGAAACGATTGATTTTCACAATGGCAAAAAGAAGCGCCAAAACCAAGCCAAAAAAGGCACCACCAATTGTCAACATAATCGTTGTTGGAAGTTGTTGGACAATTCTTGGAATTCCATCAAAGACCGAACGCAGGCTAAACAGCTTGCCATCCGGAATCAATTGCATCAAGTTTTGGTACCAATCTGATGCTAAAATCGTTGTAACATTCATAAAAACATCCTCTCCTGATAATGATTCATTCTACCATACTTCTGCCGTCAATGAAATTATTTGCTACGGTCAGATACAGACTTTGTCTACCTACTAGTTTATCATACTTTGAAACAGGGAGGTTATATATTTTATCTATCAAAGAGATAAGTAAAAACTATTTCAATCCCAATTCTTCATAAGGTTTTCGATAACCGATTTGCTTAACAGTTCCATTCTGCACTAAAATCGGTCGTTTTAACAACATTCCGTCGCTTGCTAGCAACTCAGCTGCTTCTTGGTTTGACAGACTTCCTACCTTATCTTTCAATCCTAATTCACGGTATTTGATTCCACTGGTGTTAAAAAATTGCTTCAACTCAAAACCCGAGGTTTCTAGCCAGTTTAAAATGACTTCTTGGCTAGGTGTTTCTTCAACGATGTGAACAGCTTTATAGTCCACTCCTAATTGATTTAATTCTTGTTTTGCTTTTTTACAAGTTGAACATTTTGGATATTCGATAAATTCTAACATGTCTTTCACTTTCTATTATTTATATCTTTAAAATCTACGCCTTCATGATCCAAGAGCCAAGCTTTCTTTTCCACTCCTGCAGCATAACCTGTCAGACGCTTTCCTGCTCCCAGCACACGATGACAAGGTACTAGGATAGACCAAGGATTGCGCCCCACTGCTCCACCAATTGCTTGAGCAGAATCCACTTGCAGGTCTTGGGCTATTTGTCCATAAGTCACTGTCTGACCATAAGGAATTTCCTGTAAATAGGACCAAACTCGCTTTTCAAAATCCGTTCCGATTGGAGCCAAAGGCAAGTCGGATAAATCCTGAGGCTTGCCTTTAAAGTAAGCATCTAAGCAAGCAATAACTGAATCTAAAATGGGATGACTAACAACTGCTTCTATCGTTTCATCTCCTAGTCCCCTCTCAAAATGCTTCTGGTCCTGCACCCAAATGCCATACAAATGATAATCATCAGCTACGAGAGAAAGGGAGCCAATTGGCGAAGAGTAGAGTATTTTTGCGTACTTCTTTTGCATTATTTCTTCAATTTTTGATAGGCCAAGCGTTCGCCATCAACTGGAACCTTACCAACCTGTTTAAAACCTAGTTTTTCAAAAATATGCTGCATGGCCTTGTTTGCAACATGCGTATCTGAGCGAAAATCTAGATAGTCAAAACCTTCAATCAAGCCCTCTAAAAAGGTTTGAGCAACTCCCTGTCCCTGCACATCTGCTGCCACAGCAATACGGTGAAAGACTAGGTACTCTGACTCTCCAGCTTGCCATTTTCCTTCATAAATGGCTTCATAGGCTGCCTCTGGACTTTTGGTCACAGCTGCATATGCTAGTAGTTCTCCCTCTTCCAAGGCTACGTAGGCTTGACCTGAGATAATATCTTCAATAATGATATCAGCATTTGGATAACCATTTTGCCACTGGTCACTACCAGCATCCGCTAAACATTTTTTAGCATCCTCCATCACCTGCATAATGGCATCTACTTCATTTGGAAAAGCTAAACGAATCTCCATCTTTTCTCCTCATTTCTGACTAGTTTCTCCCATCATAGCATAATTTAATCCTTTTCACAAGCAGTTAAAACTTGACTTCCTGTTTTTATTATTTTATAATCTAGTTATCAAAACTAGATGAAAGGGAGTTGAAAATGAAAACTGCTTTTTCCTACCCTAAATGGGCAGAAATCCCAAATATTGACCTCTATCTGGATCAGGTTTTACTCTATGTCAATCAAGTCTGCGCTCCTGTCTCTCCAGATAAAGACAAAGGCCTAACAGCATCAATGGTCAACAACTAT
>CAJPJN010000016.1:0-15885 GCA_905369855.1 Streptococcus oralis
TTATAAAATACTGTGACATACTGATACTATTCTACTATTTAAGTTTATCAGATTGTTTTTTAAAAAATTATCCTCTAGAAAAAGTAAATAGCCTCCCCTGAAACAAAAAAGAAGACTGAAAACTAGTCTCCTCTGTTCCTTTTAAATCAAAGCTGTAATAACCGTCACTAGGCCAAAAATAATACCTGGTGCATTAGCTGCTGCAAGGGGGATATCTCTTTCTTTTTTGAAAAGACCGTAGTAAACCCAGAGACTACAGTTGATGGCAGCAACCAAGGGCTGGATGAAATTTCCTTTTTGACCAGCCAGATTGTTCATGATTTGTGGGAAGTAAGACACATACATCATAACAGACATAAAGGTCGCTACCCAACCTAAAATTTTCATTTGTTTTTCAGACATTTTCAAAACCTCTTTCATTTTTACTGAATCTTATTTTAAAATATTCTTTCAAAACAATCAAGTCTTTAAAACTTTTGTTATAAAGATATAAACTATCACAATCTTGTTATAAGAAAGAGGGAACAGAAAAAAGACCGAATTGCTCCGTTCTGTTTACTCAATCAAATATTAGAAAATGAATACTCCTTTTCAATGAATCGATTGATTGATGGTAAATAAGCCGTTAGAAATTATTGACAGTATCGAAATTTTCTAGTAAAATGAATTTTGTTAATACCTAAATGGTGTGTAGTTTTCTATCAACATAGTCAGGAGAAAAGGAACTTATGCTAAAAAAATTTAATGAATTGTCACTGAAAGATAAGGCTTATCTAATTGGCGGTTTGAGCTTATTAGTCATTGTGATCTCATTTGGTCTACTCAATCGTCAAACAGTAACTGTCAGTCTTGTCTTTACACAACTATCTGCTCCCTTGATTTTGGTGATTTTTACTTGTCTAGTAATCGGGATCATTGCTGGTAGTGCTATTGGTATTAGCTATCACCATAACAAGACTCAAGATCTGAGAAGCCGCATTGCTGAAGCAGAAGCGACTATCAATATAAAAGACAGGGAGCTTGTCCAGTACGAGGAACAGGTGCAACAATTAAAACAGGAAGCCAAACAATAAGTGTAGAAATCATAACCACCCGTGAAAACGGGTGGTTTTTTGTCTCGCACCTAACGGAGCGAGACGGACTGAAAGTCGCATAAATACAAAAAAGATCGAATTGCTCCGATCTTTTTAAGTTTCACTCCAAGAATGTTTAGATAAAAAATTTGATAATAGAATTACCTACTTCATACGATAAAAATCAATCACTAGACCAGCAGGCCCTTTAACTAATAAGGACTCTGTTCCCCAATCGGTTACAGTTGGTCCGTTTAAAACCTGGATACCAAGTTCTTTCAACCGTTGGTAATTCTGGTCTACATCCTCAACCTCGATATGAAGAATGATTCCTGACTGAAAATCTTCCAAAGGAATCAAATGATTTTGGGACAACATCAGACAGTGACTGCCAATCGTAAACTGAGCAAAACTGTCATCAACATAATCTGACTTTTTATCCAAAATACGCTCCAAGTCAGCACAGACTTGGGGAACATCTGAAACGATAATATCTAATTGATTTAAATTCATTTACTATCCTCCATAAAAAGACCGGATTGCTCCGATCTTTTTAAGTTCCACGAAGGAATTATTTAATTGCGCGTGATTGCAATCCTTCTTCTTCCAAGAAGAGGCGGAATGGTACGAGTTCTTCTGCTTCGTATTTTTCCTTGAAGGCTTTGATTGCTTCTTCTGAGTGAAGTTTTGGATCCAATTCAAGTACTTCTACTGGAAGTGGACGGTGTGGAGTGATGCGAGCATCGATAACAACAGTTTTACCTTCTTTGCTCAAATTAACAGCTTCTGCAACAACTGCATCGATGTCTTCGATACGGTCAACTGTAAATCCAACAGCTCCTTGAGCTTCAGCGATTTTCGCATAGTCAGCATTAGGGAAGTCGCAACCAAACAAGTGTTTGTTTGTGTCTTCGTATTTGTCCTTGATGAAGGCATATTTACCATTTGAGAAGACAACGTTGATAACTGGAAGGTCGTATTGAACGTTTGTGATAACGTCTGGGTAGCACATGTTGAATGCACCGTCACCCATGATGTTCCATATTTGGCGATCTGGATTGTCTTTCTTAGCAGCGATACCACCAGGAAGGGCAATACCCATTGTCGCAAAGAGTGGAGATGTACGCCACATGTTCTTAGGTGTCATGTGAAGGTGACGAGTAGATGTTTGAGTAGTGTCACCTACGTCGATTGAATAGATAGCGTCTTGATCAGCATGTTTGTTGATTGCATTGTAAACTTGATACAATTGCAATTCACCCTCAGTTTTACCTTCGAGTTTGTTCATGTAATCACGCCAGTTTTGGTTGTTCTTAACGTTTGCACGCCACCATGGAGTAGATTCAACTGGGTTCACTTTGTCAAGGATAGCTTTAGCTGCTTGACCTGCATCACCAAGGATTGAAGCGTCTAGGGCATGACGTTTACCAAGTTTGTAAGGGTCGATATCCACTTGGATGAATTTTTCAGTATTCTTGAATGCTTCGTAAACTTCAGCAAATGGGAAGTTTGAACCAAGGAAAAGAACTGTGTCTGCTTCAAAGACCACTTCGTTGGCTGGTTTCCAACCAACACGGTAAGCAGAACCTGTCAAACCTTCATAGTTCCATTCAAAGGCTTCAAAGTTTTTACCAGTTGTGATGATTGGTGCTTTGATTTTACGTGACAATTCAGTAATCACTTCACCAGCTTTAACACCACCGTAACCAGCATAGATAACTGGACGTTCAGCATTGTTCAAGATTTCAACAGCTTTGTCGATTTCAACTTCGTTCAAAGCAGGAGCGATGAATGAACGTTCGTATGAACCTGAACCGTAGTATGAGTTTTCGTCGATTTCTTGGAAACCGAAGTTTACTGGGATTTCAACAACAGCTGGACCTTTTTTAGAAACTGCAGCACGGCAAGCTTCGTCGATTACTTTTGGCAATTGCTCAGCGTAAGCTACACGTTTGTTGTATACAGCGATACCGTTGTACATTGGGTTTTGGTTCAATTCTTGGAAAGCATCCATGTTGAGTTCGTTAACTGGACGTGATCCAAGGATTGCTAGGAATGGAGTGTTATCCATAGCTGCATCGTAAACACCGTTAATCAAGTGAGTCGCACCTGGACCACCTGAACCAACTGCAACCCCGATTGAGCCGCCGAATTTAGCTTGCATAACCGCTGCAAGAGCACCTGTTTCTTCGTGGCGAACTTGCAAGAAGCGGATATCTTTGTCTTCAGCCAAAGCGTCCATCAATGAGCTGAGTGTTCCTGATGGGATACCGTAGATTGTGTCTACGCCCCATGTTTTCAATACGTTAAGCATTGCTGCAGATGCAGTAATTTTCCCTTGAGTCATAATGATAACTCTCCTTCAAATATTTTTAAATTTACTAAGAAACATTCAGATAAATTATGAAAACGCTTTTAGCAAATTTATTACAATTCTAATTTACCACATTTAATTTTAGTTTACTAAGAATCTGCTCACAAGTTCTTATTATCTATTACAGTACAGTTTGAAAACGTTTTTAGATTCTGTTTTATAATAAAAAGCGAGCAAGCTCGCTTTTAATCTATTTTACTAAAGTTTAACAGAAGGGAACTGGTCAGAACAGATACTGAACTAAAGGCCATAGCTAGACCTGCCAGTTCTGGGTTGAGGGCCAGTCCAACACCTGAAAAGACTCCTGCTGCAATCGGAATTCCGGCGACATTGTAGATAAAGGCCCAGAAAAGATTGAGCAGAATTCGATTAAAGGTTTTCTTACTCATGTCAAAGGCACGAACCACTCCTAGGAGGTTATTAGTTGTCAACACCAAATCTGCTGACTCGATGGCAATATCTGTTCCAGCTCCCATAGCAATCCCCACATCTGCTACACTGAGGGCAGGAGCGTCATTGATACCATCACCAACAAAGGCTACTTTTCCAGTCGCTTGTAATTTATGGATTTCATGGGCTTTTTCTTCTGGTAAGACACCTGCAATGACCTCTTCGATTCCGATCTGATCGGCAATAGCACGCGCCACACCTGCATTGTCTCCTGTCAGCATGACTGTTTTAAGGCCACGCTTTTTCAACTGACTGATGGCAAGCTTAGCATTTTCCTTAGGAATATCTTGCAGAGCAAGCAAGCCTTTGATTTCATTCTCAACAGCCAAGAACACAACTGTCTTAGCTTCTTTTTCCAGTTCTTCTAGTTTTTCTTGATAAGTGCTAGAAATGTTCATGCCATCCAGCATTTTAGCATTTCCAAGCAGAACTTGTTTTCCATTGATTTGCCCTGAAACACCTTTTCCGTGCAAGGCTTGGAAATTTTCAACAGTTTGTAACTCAAGTCCAACTTCACTCGCTCGTTTCACAACGGCTTCAGCCAGTGGGTGTTGAGAAGCTTCTTCCAAGGAGGCTGCCAATCCAAGCACTTCTACTTCGTCGCCGATGATATCTGTTACCACAGGCTTCCCTTCCGTCAAAGTCCCAGTCTTATCAAAGACAAGAGTTTGGACTTTCTGGATTTCCTGTAGAACCATTCCATTTTTGAGTAGAACTCCCATCTTGGCACTGCGTCCTGTCCCTACCATAAGGGCTGTCGGTGTTGCGAGCCCCAAGGCACAAGGGCAGGCGATAATCAAAACCGCCACTCCGTAGAGAAGAGAGGACACAAAGCTAGCTCCAAGCACGACTACACTATCTCTCAACAAGACAAACCAAACCCAAAAGGTCACAATCCCTAAAATGACAACTGCTGGGACAAAAATCCCTGAAATTTTATCCGTCAAGTCCTGAATCGGCGCACGACTTGTCTGAGCTTTCTTCACAAAATCCACAATCTGAGCCAAAACAGTCTCTGAACCAACTTTTTCTGCTCTAAAAACAAGTGTTCCACTATTATTGATGGTTGAACCAATGACGGTATCTCCAACTGTCTTGTCCACAGGCAGACTCTCACCTGTCACCATAGACTCATCAATACTAGAGATACCTTCTACTACGACACCATCAACCGCAATCTTTTCACCGGGACGCACTCGAATCAGGTCACCTACCTTGACTTGCTCCAAAGGGACTTGAACATAGTTATCCTCACGCAAGACTTCTGCAGTTTTAGCCTGCAAGTCAAGTAATTTCTCCACAGCTTGGGAAGTATTTTTCCGCATTTTCTCCTCAAAAACGGCTCCCATAAGAACGAAGAAGAAGATAAATGCAGCACTTTCAAAGTAAACGGGGAGGCCAGCGAAGAGGGCAACTAAGCTATAGAAATAGGCCACTAGGGTTCCCAGAGCAACCAAGGTATCCATGTTGGCATTGTGCTTTTTAAAACTAGCCCAAGCACTTTGGATATAAGGACCACCTGCTACTAGCATAATCGGTGTTGTGGCTAAAAAGGTGCCCCAACGCATGACTTGGTGACTAATTCCTCCTGTCGACATCCCAATCATGAGAATCACAAGAGGCACAGTAAAGATACTAGTAATCCAAAAACGCTGTAAAAGTGATAGAGATTTTCGAGTCTTCTCAACGACTGTATAGCTTCCTTTTTGCATCTTCATGCCACAAGAAAATTCATGTTGGCCTAATTCTTGAGGGGTAAAACGAATTGTTTTCTCTTCGTCTATGCCGATTGGTTCCAAGATGCCTTCTTCTTCAAAAAGAATTTCCTTGTAACAGTTTGAAGGAGTAGCACGATGAAAGGTGATCTCAGCAGGAACTCCTTTTTGCAGTTGAATGTGGGCTGGATGGTAGCCTTTGTCTGCCGTGATACGGATTTTTTGAACACCATTTTCAAGACTTGCTTTTACAATTTCAGTCATATCATTCTCCTATTCTACAATCATCTTGCCGTGCATCATATTCATGCCACAAGAGAAACCATACTCTCCAGCCTGCTCAGGCGTGATTTCCACTACATACTCTTCACCCATTGGCAGGTCCGCATGTACACCAAAATCTGGAAAAACAATTTGGTCCAAACATGGTGAAGGATCCTTGCGGTCAAAGACAATGCGGGCTGGCACTGATTTCTTGAGGATAATCAACTCAGGCGTATAGCCCCCCATGACCTCCACTCGAATCTCTTGATAGCCCTTTTTTTGCTGGGCCTTTTGTCCAGATTTTTCAGGCTTTTTGAAAAACCAAAACAAGATAAAGGCGATAAGGGCAATACAAATAATGGTTACAATGCTATTTAACATGACGTCTCCTTTACATACAATTACATTTTACTTCTGTTACAGCGCTTGATTTCTTCTCAGAAATCACAGCTTCCAAGTCTTCCAAGTCAGCCTGAGTAAAATCACATTCAGCAATCAAATCAGCCAACAAGTTCTTAATCCTACGAGAACAAACCTTGTCCTTGATATCTTGGACAAGTAAATCCCGACTTTGGTCCAAAGTTAAAAGGGCTGAATAGACAAAGAACTTGCCTTCTTTTTTCCGAGTCAAACACTCTTTCTCAACCAAACGAGCCAAAAGAGTTTGAATGGTTGACTTGGACCAGTCGAACCGCTCCGCCAGAACCCTGATCAAATCCGTACTGGTCTGCTCTCCTTGCATCCAAATAATCTTCATGACCTGCCATTCTGCATCTGAAATCTGCATCATCACACCTCCTAAATCTACATTTGTCGATTACAATTATTAGTATACTCCTAAAATCTACATTTGTCAACTATGAAATTAATCTTTTCTTTGAAAAATTGAATTTTAATCATTTGATAAAGGATTTTCAGTCAAATCTTACTATATAAACTATAAAAATATGCTATACTAAAGAAAAAAGAAAACAACCACTAGGGGTGCGTAAAGCTGAGATTAACGACTGTTAGACCCTTTGACTCAATCTAGGTAATGCTAGCTGATGGAAGTGGAAATGATAATGGGGACTAGCAGTCTTCTATTACCTTCCTAAAACAGACTTGCTTGTTCTTGAGAATACAAACTTCAGTTGGTTGGGAGGTTTTAGATGACTTATTTACCCGTTGCTTTGACCATTGCAGGGACTGACCCTAGTGGTGGTGCTGGCATTATGGCTGATTTAAAGTCATTCCAAGCTAGAGATGTCTATGGAATGGCTGTTGTGACAAGTCTTGTCGCTCAAAATACCAGAGGTGTTCAATTAATCGAGCACGTTTCTCCTCAAATGCTGAAAGCTCAATTGGAGAGCGTCTTTTCGGATATCAAGCCCCAGGCTGTAAAAACTGGGATGTTGGCAACTACTGAAATAATGGAAATCATCCAGCCCTATCTTAAAAAGCTGGATTGTCCCTACGTTCTTGACCCTGTTATGGTCGCTACGAGCGGAGACACCCTGATTGATACCAGTGCCAGAACTTACCTAAAAACAAAACTACTTCCCCTTGCAACCATTATCACACCCAATCTTCCTGAGGCAGAAGAGATTGTTGGTTTTTCAATCCATGATCCTGAAGACATGCAACGTGCCGGTCGCCTGATTTTAAAAGAATTTGGTCCTCAGTCTGTGGTAATCAAAGGTGGCCATCTCGAAGGCGGTGCCAAGGATTTCCTCTTTACCAAGGATGACCAATTTGTCTGGGAAAGCCCACGAATTCAAACCTGTCACACCCATGGTACTGGATGTACCTTTGCTGCAGTGATTACTGCTGAACTAGCCAAGGGAAAAAGCCTTTGTCAGGCAGTTGATAAGGCCAAGGCCTTTATCACGAAAGCCATCCAAGACGCCCCTCAACTCGGTCATGGTTCTGGCCCAGTCAACCATACAAGTTTTAAAGATTAAAAAAACTCTCTAGTTCCTACTTTAAGGGAATTAGAGAGTTTTTATACTCTTCGAAAATCTCTTCAAACCACGTCAGCTTTATCTGCAACCTCAAAGCTGTGCTTTGAGCAACCTGCGGCTAGCTTCCTAGTTTGCTCTTTGATTTTCATTGAGTATTAATTAGAAAATAATATCATCCAACTTTGTCAAAAAGGCTTGCGTTTTTGCCTCTATATCTTCTGCCTGCATCAAATCACACACGACAGCTACACCAGCTATACCCGTGCCGATAAGTTGGTCAATATTCTCTGACGTCAAGCCGCCAATGGCAACTACTGGAATGGCGACCCTTTGGCAAATTGTTTTCAAGGTTGAAATCAGGGTGATAGGCGCATTTTCCTTGGTCGTAGTCGGGAAAATGGCTCCTGTCCCCAAGTAATCTGCTCCCCCTTCTTCTGCCTCGAGGGCTCTTTTTACAGTTTTAGCTGTGACACCAAGTATTTTGTCAGGGCCCAAGACTTGTCTGGCAACCGGAACTGGTAGTTCATCGTCTCCGATATGCAGACCAGCAGCATCAACTGCAAGACAGACATCCAAACGATCATCGATGATCAGGGGTACCTGATAGGCATCTGTTATTTCCTTGACTTGTTTTGCCAGTTGATAATATTGATTGGTTGTGAGATTTTTTTCTCGTAATTGGACTATGGTGACCCCTGAACGGCAGGCCGTCTCAATCTTTTCAAGAAAACTTTCCAAGGAATCTTGGTAGCGATTGGTTACCAGATACAGTCTAAGCGCCTTTCTATTCATAAACATCTCCTTTGATAGCATCTAGCCAATTTTCGTCTCTTTTGAGGAGAGAGAGCTGATTGAGAACTTGGAAACGAAATTCTTCCAATCCCATTCCTTGAACAACTATTTTCTCAGCAGCGATATTGAGATAAGAAACTGCTAGACACGAAGCTTCAAATCCAGTCTTTCCTTGGCTGAGGAAAACGGCTGTCAAGGCTCCAACCAAATCTCCTGTCCCTGTTATCCAGTCTAACTCTGCACAGCCATTCTCCAATACAGCGACCTGATTCTTCGAAACGATGAGATCCTTGGGGCCTGTGACTAAGAATGACATACCTGGATAGGTCTGACACCAGTCTTTCAAGACTTGAAGTAAATCCTCAGTTTCTTGATCTTTAGCACTCGCATCGACCCCAACGCCGTGGTGTTTTAAGCCAACAAGACTTCGGATTTCTGACATGTTTCCTTTAAGGACCGTAGGTCTATAGTCTAAAAGGTCTTCAACTAAGCTCTTACGAATGGATGAAGCTGTTACGCCAACCGCATCTACTACCATTGGGAGACAAACTTGATCTGCATAAGAAGCTGCCATACGGATTGCTTTTTCCTTCTCAGCTGACAAATGCCCCAAATTGATGAAGAGTGCCTGGCTTTGCTTAGTAAAATCAAGAACCTCACGGGAATCATCTGCCATAACTGGTTTACATCCCAGAGCCAAAATCCCATTTGCCAGCATTTCACAAGAAATCTCATTGGTAATACAGTGAATGAGGGAAGTCGTTTCCAGAGGAAAAGGATTTGTAAATGCCTGCATCAGTCTATCCTTTCACCAAAGAAATATCCCTGCACTTTTTTAAAGAATTCCTGCTTGATTAAAAATCGAAAGGCAATAAAGGAAATCGCTGTACCAATCAAGGTTGCTCCGAAAAATCGAGGAGTGTAGATAAACCAGCTAAGCTTAGCAGCTGATCCTGTAAAGAGTACCATAACAGGATAGGAAACAATAGAACCAATAATACCTGTTCCCAAAATTTCTCCCAAGGCAGAAAAATAAAATTTTCGACCGTACTTATAAAAGAGACCTGCTAGAAGGGCTCCAAAAGTCGCTCCTGTGAGAGCTAAAGGCGGAATCCCTTGAGTCGTCATACGGATAAAGGCTGTCACTGTAGCCATAGCCAAAGCATAAACAGGTCCCATCATGATTCCTGCTAGAATATTGACTACACTAGACATCGGTGCCATTCCCTCAATCCGAAAGATAGGCGTAAGGACTACATCAAGGGCAATCATCATGGATAAAATGGTTAATTTGTGAACTTGTAATTGGTGCTTTCTCATGTTTATTATTCTCCTTTTTCTAAAGACTGTAAATCGCTCTTCCAGGTTTGGTGTTGGTAGGCCATTTCCCAAAACTTAGCTTCCATATGAACACTGATGTGGAAGGCATCTAGCATTTTTTTCTTGTCTGTCTCGTCACTTTCTCGATAGAGTTGATTGACCAGCGCTCCCTCCTCTCTGATCTGCTGCTCCAACTCATCCGTAATATAAGTTTCAATCCATTGTTGGTAGAGAGGATTTGGTGATGGTTTAAGATTAAGTGATTTGCCTATATCATGGTATAACCAAGGACAAGGCAGCAAACTTGCAAAGGCAATGCCCAAGTTTGGCTCTGCAAATTGCCGATAAATGTGAGAAATGTAATGATAGCAGGTTGGAGCGATTGGATGTTGCTCCATTTCCTGATCGCTGATTTCCAATTCCTTGAAAAATTGTTGTCGGATAAATAACTCACCCTCCACTAGACTCTGAGCATTTTGTTTCAAGAGTCTTTTCATCTCTTGGTTTGAAGTCTTATCAGCCAAGAGGTGATAGGCTTCTGAGAAGGCCTTCAAATAGTAGGCATCCTGAATCAGGTAATAGCGGAAAATGGACGGGTCTAAATTTCCCTCTTGTAATTGTAAAATAAAGGGATGATGAAAAGAAGCCTGCCAAGCTTCCTTGGATAATTCCATCGCAATATCTGTAAATTCCATAATAACTCCTTTATAAAAATAGACTGGTTTGAAGCAATAAAAAGAAAAGCAGGTAGATGAATATTGTCCTTTGAGGAATATAAAAAGTCCGATAGCTATTCTCCACCTGTGCATGTTCGTCATATCCATGCGCCGACAGAGCTCTCAGATAAAGATGACGCCACCTAAAGACTGTCATCAGAACCTTGCTGTAAATCAAGGGAGACCAAACATGCAGTTCTTGACCGCGTAATAGGCAAGCTTCCTTGAGAGACTTGATTTCTTGCTGAATAAGGGGAAAGGAATTGAATACCACAATCAAGGCATAAGCCCAAGAGCGTGATAACCCCTTTTGAGCCAAGTACAAGAGAAGCTCTTTTAAGGAAATAGAGGAAACAAAGACAAGGCCGATACAAACTGTCACAAAGGCCCTCGTTCCAAGCATGACTGCCTGCGAAGCATCTCCATGTAACTGAACTGCCCAGTAGTTGGCCAAAGATGGCAAAATGGTAAGCAGAATCATCCAAGCCAATACTTTAAATCGACGGTAATAGAGCATAAAGAGGATACAAAATGCGACTACCGAAAGATTCAGAGCAATCGAAGGAATGAAAGATGTTTCCAAGGATAAAATCAGCAAGAAGAGACTGATAATCGGTGTCTGGGTTGCTACTTTGACCATACTATCTCACCTCCCTTTGAGCATTGCTACTATGAGATGTGAGTGGTTTGGTAATTGTCACTTCTTTCACATGACTGAGCCCCTGACTAGTCATCTCAATCCAATAATCAACCACAGAGATCAAGGGATCTAAACGATGGCTAATGATCAGAAAACTTCTTCCTTGATTTCTCTCCTCCACAATCCACTGACAAAAATAATGGCAAGCTCTATCATCCAAACCTGCAAAAGGTTCATCTAGCAAAATCACAGAAGCCTTGCTAGTCAAGATGGTCAAGAGCTGAAGAATCTTTTGCTGACCACCACTTAATTGATAGGGACTCTTATCGAGTACCTGCTCCAGATCAAAATATCGTAAAGCTTGGAAAATTCGTTGATTTCTTTCAGAATCATCTCCATCTAATTGAAGTTCCTCTCGCAGACTAGCTCGGATAAACTGTTTCTCAGCTTCCTGAACAACACCCGTCAGGTCACGGTACAAACTCTTTTTCTTTTTCAGGACTGTCCCCTTCCAGGTAATGTGCCCCTTATACTTTTGAAATTGAAGAATAGACCGAAAGAGGGTTGATTTGCCGACACCATTATCACCCAAGATACAGGAAATTCCTTGGTAGAATGTGAAATCCGCAATCGAAAAGAGAGAGCGCTTATCCAGCTCACAAGTCATTCGATCCATATGGAATAGTTCTGGACTAGAAGCAACTTCCTTTGAAGCAACCTTTATCCTCTCAGAGGTAGGGATTTGAAACACTTCCCTTAGTTGGCCATCTCTTAGCTCCACCATATGGTCGATATAGGCTTCATAGTCTGTTAAATCATGGTCGCACAGGATGACTGTCTTCCCATTAGAGGCTAACTCTTTTAGAATCTCCAATATCTCTATCCTACTCTTGCGGTCAATGGAAGCGAAGGGCTCATCTAGGAGATAGACCCTAGGATTCATAGCAAAGAGAACTGCCAGTGCAGCCTTTTGCTTTTCCCCACCTGATAAGTGATGAATTGGACGGTGCAATATTGCCTTGCAGCGACATTGCTGGACCACCTCTGCTATTTTAGAATCAATTTCCTGAACGGGATGCCCAATATTTTCCAAGGTAAAAATCAGCTCCTCAAACAAGTTCTCCATGGTAAATTGATGATTGGGATTTTGAAAGAGAATACCAACCGTCTGGACACGTTCGATGATAGAAAGCTGACTGACCTCGCTCCCATTTATCAGGACTTGACCGCTATAGGGAAGAGAACTGACTTGGGCGATCATTTGAAAGAGGCTAGATTTTCCTGAACCACTGCTCCCAACTAACAAGGTAAAGGCTTGCGCATGAAAAGTAAAATCAATCGGCTCAGAGAAGATTGGGGACTGAATCGCTCGTAGTTCCAGCCCCATCTATGCCTTGCCCCCAGCTGCAAACTGATGATAGAGTTTGACAATAGCACGAACCAAAATTGTACAGAAGAAAAAGACGGAAATAAAACGTACCACAAGCAAGGAAAGGACAAAAGGAAGGGAGAAGGCGTAGTAACCTAACTTAATGTATTCATAGACAAAGCTAACAAGCGTAATCCCAATACTATTGGCAGTTAGAGAGAGCCAACTTTCATAGCGATTCTTGGTTACGATAAAACCAAGTTCACTTCCCAAACCTTGAACCAAGCCAGACAAAAGAGCGCCTAGACCGAATTGGCTACCATAAAGGACTTCAGCAAGCGCAGCTAGCACTTCTCCAATCGTTGCGCTTCCCACTCTTGGAACAAAGATGGCAGCAATGGGCGCAGCCATACACCAGAGACCAAAGAGGATTTCATTGGCAAAGGCCTGCAAACCAAGAGGGGCTAAAATCAGAGTGAGGACATCAAACAGATAGCCGGATCCTACAAAAACGCCACCAAAAAAGATAGACAAGAAAGCAAGTAAAATAACATCTTTTAACTGCCATTTTTTCAACATAAAAAACTCCTTTTTTAAAGAAAAGTGGGGCATTCAAGGAGACTTACCAAAATGCTTTGTATCATCTTCATCCAGTTTCGTAAAAGAAAAAACTCTAATTACAGATAGGAATTAGAGTTCAGCTTACAAGATTAGACGGTTAGTTTCTATAAATACAAAACCATTTCACATTTCCCTTCGCCAGTCTTAACTGTATCAGGTTCAATGGGTATCATCTCAGCCTAAAGCACCCCAAATGTCTTTATTATTTAATTATATAAATATTATAACAAACGATTTTTTCCAGTTCAAGAAATTGAACTGAGAAATAAGCTAGGCCAATCTATTGTAGTAAAATCACTAAGTAAACCATATATAAACAGCCTATTCACTTATGAAGGATAACAACTCAACTTATCGAGTGAGAGAATCCTATTGACTTAAAAGACAAGAATAAAAAAGTTAAAATTGTTCACTCATTTCTCGAACAGTTTTTTCTATATTTTTTGCATACGATATTGCTGAAATGATTGAAACACCATCCATATTGGTCTTCATAATGTCTTTAATATGTTTCGTCTGTATGCCACCAATTGCAACTAAGGGAATTTGTGGCAATAGTTTTCTCATCAATTTAAGACCTTCATAACCTATAGCACCACCAGCATCATCTTTTGACTGGGTATCAAATACAGGACCAACACCAACATAATCTACATATTCAACTTTTGATTGTTGAAATTCTTTCTCGTTTTTTATAGAAAGACCAATTATTTTAGCTGGCATCAATTTTCTAATTTCATCAACTCTAAGATCATCTTGTCCTACATGTACGCCATCAGCGTCAATTTCCATTGCCAAATCAATATCATCATTAACAATAAACGGAACATTGTATTTTTTACAAAGATCCTGTAGTTTAATTGCTAATTCGACTTTTTCTTTACCTTCTAAGGCTCCCTTACCTTTTTCACGAAATTGAAATAAGGTTATACCACCTTTTAAGGCTTCCTCAACGACCTTATATAGATCTTTTCCTTGGCAAGTAGTCGTTCCACAAATAAAATATAGTTTTAGTAATTCTTTATGAAACATTTTACTTCACTCTTTTGAATTCCTTTACATCTTCGTCTGTAATCTCGTATAAGGCATTTATAAATTCAACTTTAAATGTTCCAGGAAGATGCCCATTTGGACGTTTTTCTGCCATTTCTCCAGCGATATTGTAAACCAACATTGCTGTTTCTAATGATTTCAATTCTTGACCTTTTTCAAGTCCGATAAAGCTTGCTACCACTGCCCCTAATAAACATCCAGTTCCAATAACTTTTGGCATCATGGCACTACCATTATGAATCGTTACCACTTCTCCATTTACCGCAATAGCATCCACTTCACCTGTTACTACTATTGGAATATTGAACTTCTCATTTGCTGCTAGAGCAATTTCGTCAATATTATCTACGCCTGCACTATCTACTCCTTTAGATGCCACATTTATCCCTACTAAAGAGGCAATCTCACCAGCATTTCCCCTAATCGCAGCTAGTTTGTAATTGTTAATTAGATCATCTGCTACTTTTTTTCTATATTCTCCCGCTCCACAGGCTACAGGATCTAAAACTGCTGGGACATTATATTTCTCTGCAATTTTCAGAGCAGCTTGGTATAATTTCCAATTTTCATCTGTCAATGTTCCTATGTTTATTAATAAACCACCAGCATACTTTAACAAATCCTCTAAATCTGCAGGAAACTCACTCATGGCTGGTGATGCACCCAGTGCTACTAATCCATTTGCTGTGAAATTTTTTACTACATCATTGGTTATGCAAATGACCAAAGGTGCTTTTTCTTTTAATAATTTTAAACTTGTCATATTGAAATCCTTCCTTTTCACTTTATACGATCTACTGATTTCGATTTATCTCTATCTTTCGTTAAGAAATTTTTTTCATTTACATTGAATGATTTACCTCATCAAATTTGTAAATATCCTAAACCTTCTCTAGGCGTCATAACCAATATCAAAAAAGGCTAATTCTAAAGCAACTGCTTGATTCCAGCGTTGCTGAAGTTCTGTCAAATCTTCTCGACCTTTCCCGACACGATTGAGTTCGTCAACCAGAAATTGAACCCACTCTGCAAAGAAAGGACCTCTGTGGAGATTGATCCATTCCGAATGAATATAGGCTTCAGGTAGAGGCAAATCTTTAGAACCCCAGTCTAAATAGAGACCTTCTGCAATGACCAGCATGACCAAAAGATGAGCATAGTCTGATGAAGCCACTGCCGAATACATAAGCTGCTGAAAGGCTTTTGTTACAGGATGCAAGGTCACTTCCAGATAGTCATTCTCAGATACTTTTAACTCTTTGAAAGCCTTTTGGAAATAACCATCTTCATCTGCTTCAAGAAAGCCTAGTTGCTTGGCAAAACGAAGCTTGGATTCAAGCTGGTCTGCGTGGGCTACGCAAGCACCCAGCATGGATAAGAAGGCATCAAAGAAGTGATAATCTTGAATCAGGTAGTCTTTTAAGACCTTATTCTCAATTGTCCCCGCAAAAAGTTCCTTAACAAAACGATGATTGATTGCAGCCTGCCAATCCTTCTGACTGTTTTTTAATAATTCTCCAACAGTCAAACCTGGCTGAAATGCACAGTCTTGTGT
>CAJPJN010000017.1:0-15588 GCA_905369855.1 Streptococcus oralis
AGCATATTTTTCAACCACGACCAAGAATTTCATCTTAAAAACCTCGGTTCACACCGAGGTTTCTCTGTTTATTTTGTCCATCCTAACCAGATAGCCGCGAGAACAAGGGCTGTGCCAGCTAAGCTTGTTAAGATAGATAAGAATTTATCTTTTTTCTCCTTGAACTGAGAAAACCTATTTTTATACTCAATGAAAATCAAAGAGCAAACTAGGAAGCTAGCCGCAGGCTGTACTTGAGTACGGCAAGGCGACGCTGACGTGGTTTGAATTTGATTTTCGAAGAGTATTATTTCAATGTTGGAAAGAGCAATACGTCACGGATAGTTGTTGTATCAGTGAGGAGCATGCAGAGACGGTCGATACCGATTCCCAAACCACCTGTTGGTGGCATACCATATTCAAGAGCTTCAATGTAGTCGTAGTCGATACCTGTCGCTTCATCATCACCAAGTTCTTTAGCTTTAGCTTGGGCTTCAAAACGGCTAAGCTGGTCGATTGGATCGTTGAGCTCAGTAAAGGCATTACCGTACTCCTTAGTCATGATGAAGAGTTCGAAACGGTCAGTAAAGCGTTCGTCTTCAGGATTCTTCTTAGCAAGTGGAGATACAGCTACTGGATGTCCATAGACAAAGGTTGGTTGGATCAAGGTTTCTTCAACAAACTCTTCAAAGAAGGCATTGATAATGTGGCCAACTTCAGTGTAGTGTTTCTCAACTGGAACTTTCTTCTCAGCAGCGATAACTTTGGCTTCCTCGAAAGTCATGTCTTGCCAGAAATCTACACCAGTAATTTCCTTGATAGCATCCACCATGTGAACACGTTTAAATGGTTCGTTAATCTTGATTTCAGTACCTTGATAGTTAACTGGACCATCGCCTTTAACTGATCTAGCAGCGTGTTGGATAATACCTTCAGTCAAGTCCATGATGTCTTGGAAGTCTGCATAAGCTTGGTAAACTTCGATAGAAGTGAACTCAGGGTTATGAGTAGCATCCATTCCTTCGTTACGGAAGATACGGCCGATTTCATAGACACGCTCCATACCACCAACGATAAGGCGTTTCAAGTGAAGCTCAGTCGCGATACGAAGCACCATGTCAATGTTTTGGGCATTATGGTGGGTGATAAATGGACGGGCAGAAGCACCACCGGCTTCATTATGAAGAACAGGTGTTTCCACTTCAAGGAAACCTTTTTGATCAAGGTAACGACGGATTTCAGAGATGATTTTTGAACGAGTGACAAAGCGCTCAAAACTTTCACGGTTAGAAATTAAGTCAAGGTAACGTTTACGGTAAATTGTTTCAACGTCTGTCAAACCGTGGAATTTTTCTGGAAGTGGACGAAGAGCCTTAGACAAGTGTGTAATGTGGGTTGCCTTGATAGAGAGTTCTCCCATATCTGTACGCATCACTTCGCCTTCGACACCAAGGAAGTCACCAAGGTCTGCTTTTTTGAAGATTTCATAGTTTTCTTCACCGACAGCATCCTTACGAACGTAGATCTGAATTTGGCCTTCGCGGTCTTGAAGGTGGGCAAAACCTACTTTACCTTTACCACGTTTGGTTACCAAGCGTCCTGCGATAGTAGCTGTTTCGTTTTTATCGTGTAATTGTTCTTTATCGAGGTCAGCATATTTATCTTTTAATTCTTGTGAATTTGCAGTGCGTTCAAAGCGTTTTCCGAAAGGATCGATTCCTTGTTCACGGAGCGCAGCCATTTTTTCACGGCGAACGATCTGCTGGTCATTTAGTTCTTCCATATGTTCTGTTGACATGGGATCCTCCTAGTTTTACTCAAAATTGAATACGATGAGTCATTTTTTGCGATACTCCCATTTTATCATAAATAGCCAAGAAATTCACGGATAATCTTTCAAAACTAAAAAGAACTTGACGCTAAAATCAAGTTCTGTTATTGATAGGAAGTATCATTCCAAGTATCGAGAGTAAATGTTTCAAAATCATGGGTTTCTAGAATGGTCAGGCTGGCATTTGCTAGACCGCCATCTTTACGAAGAAGTGGTTCTTTATAGCCTAGAAGAGTACGAAGACTGGCAGTAAGATTAGCACCGTGGCCGACAATTAGAATACGCTCAGCTGGACTATCTTTTAATGATTTGATAAATTGGATGGTCCGTTGCGTGGTGCTATAGAGGGACTCGGCTCCAAACATTTGAGTGTCAAATTGAGCAAGGTTAGATCGGAAAGCTTTGATTTGTTGCGGGTAAATAGATTCCAAGGTTGCAATTTTCAAACCTTCTAACTTCCCAAGTTGCCATTCACGGAGATTAGGGACACTTTCTAAAGGACAGGGAGACTTGAGTTGACTTTGGATAATCTCGGCAGATCTGACCGCTCGAGGTAAATCACTTGAATAAATCTGATCAAAAGGAATTTCCTTGAGATAATGGCCTAGTTTTTTGAGGATGTCAATGGATTCAGGAAGAAGGGGAGAATCTCCACTAGCACCTTGAAAGCGTCCTTCCTGATTCCAGACTGTGCGGCCATGGCGGACAAAGTAGAGTTTCATTATTGGCTGTCCTCCAAGATATCTGCAAAGTCAGCTTTTACAAAGTTAGCCAAGTCTTGTGGAGCGACGATAATGCTGTGACCAACTTCTCCAGCAGAGACAATCATTTGATCCAAGTCTAGGGCGATTTTATCGATAAAAATGGGGTAATTGTGTTTCTGACGAATTCCGACAGGATTATTGGCTCCATGAATGTAACCAGTTGTTTTTTCCAAGTCCTTTTGTGGAATCATGCTCACTTTTTTATTGCCAGAAATTTTGGCTAGTTTCTTTTCAGACAAGTGTTGAGTGATAGGCACAATTCCGATAATTGGTCCTGTTTTATCTCCCAAAAGCGCCAAGGTTTTGAAAATCTGATCTCGTTCATAACCTTGAGGAAGTTCTCCTTCAAGGGCATTGAGTTGAATCCCCTGATGTGGGATAGCTGCTTTAGACAGGATTTGTTCTACCAATGTTTTTTTGATTTTAACTTTTTTTGCCATTATTTATACTTATCCTCCAATTGGCTCATCCAAATACCAAGCCAGATTCCCAGTGCAAAGAAGAAGGCGATGATGACATAACCGACAAGTGAAAGGCCTGTGTATTGGATACTTTCAGCGTTTCCTGCATTTGGAATCAAGATCAAAAGAGTACTTGATAAGACGATTCCGATGATGAAATGATAGACTCGTGAGTGGTAGTTATTTAAGGCATAATCCATCAATTTTGAAAAAATAATGAGAGTTGCACCTGCCCCGATTCCAATCGGGAAGAAGGTTCCCAAGAGGTCAAAGGTTTTAAAACCAGTCAACATAGGAGCATAGAGACCCAAAATCAAAAGTAGATTTGATGGGCTGAGGCCAGGAACCAATACACCAAGAGCCAGCAGTGCACCTGCTAGGACGAAATTAAGAAAGCTGGCGCTCAAGGTTCCAACGACAAAATTTAAGGCATAGAGTCCTAATCCAGAAATGATAAAGGTTATCCAGAACCAGACTAAATCAATCTTATCTCGATCAGATTCTCGAGTTGATTCTTTAAGGAGGCTAGGAACTGTACCAATGATGGCGCCCGCAAAGCTCCATAGGACAAAGACCTGATAATTTTCAAGCAGGTATTCAATCGGGTAGGAAAATAAGCCGATTCCCAGAAGCATACCAATGGCAACTGGTATAAAATACAAAACATTTTCTTTAAAGTCTTTAAAGGGATGGGCCAGAAAGCCAATCATCCGTTCATAAATTCCTAAGATTGCTGCTAGAACCCCTCCAGAAATTCCCGGTAAGATAAATCCAAGAGCAATGACAATCCCTTTAACAATGCGCGCTAACCATGAGAGCATATATTTCCTCCAACTATTTCTATTTCAAAAAATCCTTACTATATTGTATCACAATCAAACACAAAAAGAAAAAGCAAATGATAAACAAATGCTTTTAAGGTTTTAAAAAGAGTTTTCTAAAGGTTTCTTCTTTGTTTTTTAAGGAAGAAATGACGTTGATATCCAAATCGTGATCAAAGCCAGCAATTTTTCCTTTAGAAGTGTACTGGTGGATGTCGTAATCTAAGTCCGTATTAGGTTTGCTTTCGAAAAATCCAGTATTTGAACCATAGGAAGGAATCCAAACAGACGTAAACTTGCCTGTATCAATACTGTGTTCTTTCATGAAATAGACACCAATGTAGATTCCGATATTTTTAGCACCAAGTGATTCTAGCTTTGCTCGAAAGGCTTCAACACCTTCGTTCATATTAGACATGGTTTTTTCTTCCACATCTAGCCAATAGTAGCTAGGGCTGTATGGCGATGCGGAATTATAAAAACTTTCAGCAGCCTTTTCCATTTCTTGGATACTTTTTCCAGCTACATAGGCATAGACCCCAACTGGGACATTTCGTTTTTGAAACTCGGTAATATGGGTTTTAAAGGCCTTATCCACGCCCTTAACAAAGGAAGCATCGTTTTCTTTTGAAGATTGAGCGACACTATGGACGCGAACGATAGCTCCAGAAATGTTTTTAGACAGAGTATCGTAATTAATTTCCTCAGGACGTTGCCAACCAGAAACATCAATTACCGGTTTATCTATATTGTGTAGCGCTTGTGTTTCTACTTGCGCGATATTTGACTTTGTTTTTACAGGATGGTCCTCAAAACGAGGGCGATTTAGGATTAAAATGAAAATCATAATCCCAAAAAAACCAAATAAAATAAGCGGATTAATTTTCTTTCTCATATCTCATAATTCTACCTTAAAAATGAAAAAAAATCAAAAAAAATACTCAAAAAATGGGTTAAGAAAAGGACTTTGGAGCATTTTTTCATTCAAGGGAGCGGAATGATTTGAAATATGGTATAATAAAAGGGAATTTCTAGAGAAAAGAGAAGATTATGTCAAATTATGCCATTATTTTAGCAGCGGGTAAAGGGACTCGCATGAAATCTGATTTGCCAAAAGTTTTGCACAAAGTTGCGGGTATTTCTATGTTGGAACATGTTTTCCGTAGTGTGGGAGCTATCCAACCTGAAAAGACAGTAACAGTTGTCGGACACAAGGCAGAATTGGTTGAGCAGGTCTTGGCTGGACAGACAGAATTTGTGACTCAATCTGAACAGTTAGGAACTGGCCATGCAGTTATGATGACAGAGCCAATTTTGGAAGGTTTGTCAGGTCACACCTTGGTCATCGCAGGAGATACTCCTTTAATCACAGGTGAAAGCTTGAAAAACTTGATTGATTTCCACATCAATCATAAAAATGTGGCCACTATCTTGACTGCTGAAACGGATAATCCTTTTGGCTATGGACGAATTGTTCGTAATGACAATGCTGAGGTTCTTCGCATTGTTGAGCAGAAGGATGCTACAGATTTTGAAAAACAAATCAAGGAAATCAACACTGGAACTTACGTCTTTGACAACGAGCGTTTGTTTGAGGCTTTGAAAAATATCAATACCAATAACGCTCAAGGCGAATACTATATTACAGATGTCATTGGAATTTTCCGTGAAGCTGGTGAAAAAGTTGGCGCTTATACTTTGAAAGATTTTGATGAAAGTCTTGGGGTAAATGACCGTGTGGCACTTGCGACAGCTGAGTCGGTTATGCGTCGTCGCATCAATCAACAGCACATGGTCAACGGTGTTAGCTTTGTCAATCCAGAAGCAACTTATATCGATATTGATGTTGAGATTGCTCCTGAAGTTCAAATCGAAGCCAATGTTACCTTGAAAGGGAAAACGAAAATTGGTGCTGAGACTGTTTTGACAAATGGAACTTATGTGGTGGATAGCACTATCGGAGCAGGAGCTATCATTACCAACTCTATGATTGAGGAGAGTAGTGTTGCAGACGGTGTAACTGTTGGACCATACGCCCACATTCGTCCAGGTTCAAGTCTGGGTGCCCAAGTTCATATTGGTAACTTTGTTGAGGTGAAGGGTTCTTCTATCGGCGAGAATACTAAGGCTGGTCATTTGACTTATATCGGAAACTGTGAAGTGGGAAGCAACGTTAATTTTGGTGCAGGAACCATTACAGTCAACTATGACGGCAAAAACAAATACAAGACAGTCATCGGTAACAATGTCTTTGTTGGTTCAAATTCAACCATTATTGCGCCAGTTGAGTTAGGTGACAATTCCCTCGTTGGTGCGGGTTCAACTATTACCAAAGACGTTCCAGCGGATGCGATTGCTATTGGTCGTGGTCGTCAGGTCAACAAAGACGAATATGCAACACGCCTTCCTCATCATCCTAAGAATCAGTAGGAGTCTATCATGGAATTTGAAGAAAAAACGCTTAGCCGAAAAGAAATCTATCAAGGACCAATATTTAAACTGGTCCAAGATCAGGTTGAATTACCAGAAGGCAAGGGAACTGCCCAACGGGATTTGATTTTCCACAATGGAGCTGTCTGTGTTTTAGCAGTAACGGATGAGAAAAAACTTATCTTGGTCAAGCAGTATCGCAAAGCTATCGAGGCTGTCTCTTACGAAATTCCAGCTGGAAAACTGGAAGTAGGAGAAAATACTGACCCTGTTGCAGCAGCTCTGCGTGAACTGGAGGAAGAAACATCCTATACAGGGAAATTAGAACTCTTGTACGATTTTTATTCAGCTATTGGCTTTTGTAATGAGAAGTTAAAACTATACCTAGCCAGCGATTTGACAAAGGTGGAAAATCCGCGTCCGCAGGATGAGGATGAAACCTTGGAAGTCCTTGAAGTGAGCCTAGAAGAAGCTAAGGAATTAATCCAATCAGGTCATATTTGTGATGCCAAGACAATTATGGCTGTTCAGTATTGGGAATTGCACAAAAAATAGAGGAGGTCAGTATGGGTAAACCTTTATTAACGGATGAAATGATTGAAAGAGCTAATAGAGGCGAAAAAATTTCGGGTCCCCCTTTGCTAGATGATGAGGAGACTAAGATTTTACCAACCTCTTCTTCCCGTTTTGGTTATGCCAATCCTAAGGATCATGGTTTTAGCCAGGAAACCTTGAAGATTCAGGTCGAACCGTCTATTCATAAAAGCCGTCGCATTGAAAATACCAAGAGAAATGTCTTCAATTCTAAACTGAATAAAATCTTATTTGCAGTCATCTTTCTCTTGATTTTGCTTGTCTTAGCAATGAAACTTTTGTAATAGAAAAGGAATTGAAATGAAAATAGGAATTATTGCGGCTATGCCAGAAGAACTAGCGTATCTGGTCCAGTATCTAGAAAATGCCCAGAAGCAAGTTGTTTTAGACAATACCTATCATACTGGAACCATTGCCTCGCATGAAGTCGTTCTTGTAGAAAGTGGAATTGGTAAGGTCATGTCTGCTATGAGTGTGGCGATTTTGGCTGATCATTTCCAAGTGGATGCTTTGATTAACACAGGATCTGCTGGGGCAGTAGCAGAGGGTATTTCTGTTGGAGATGTTGTGATTGCTGACAAATTAGCCTATCATGACGTGGAGGTTACAGCTTTTGGATATGCTTATGGACAAATGGCGCAACAACCGCTTTATTTCGAATCAGATAAAGCCTTTGTTGCTAAAATTCAAGAGAGTTTATCTCAATTGGACCAAAACTGGCATCTTGGTTTGATTGCTACAGGAGATAGTTTTGTTGCAGGAAATGATAAGATAAAAGCGATTAAGTCCCATTTCCCAGATGTTTTGGCTGTTGAGATGGAAGGGGCAGCTATTGCTCAGGCAGCACATGCTCTTAATCTTCCAGTCTTAGTCATCCGAGCTATGAGTGATAATGCCAACCATGAAGCAAACATCTCTTTTGATGAGTTTATTATCGAAGCTGGACGTCGCTCTGCTCAAGTCTTGTTAGCCTTTTTGAAGGCCTTAGCTTAAGCGGAAATTTGACAGTTTTTCTAGCTTATGATAAGATTTAAGTAAAGAAAAGCTAGAAAACGTTTCAGAGGATATTATGAGTATTGAAATGACCGTCAGTGAGATTGCAGAGGTCTTAGGATTATCTCGCCAAGCAATCAATAACCGTGTCAAAGAATTACCAGAAGAAGACACAGATAAAAATGACAAAGGGGTAACAGTCGTTACCAGAAGTGGCTTGATTAAGCTAGAAGAAATCTATAAAAAAACGATTTTTGAAGATGAGCCTGTCAGTGAAGATGTCAAGCAACGTGAACTGATGGAGATTCTGGTTGATGAGAAGAATGCAGAAATTCTCCGTCTTTATGAACAATTAAAAGCCAAGGATCGTCAGTTATCAGAAAAAGATGAGCAGATGCGCATCAAAGACCGTCAGATTGCTGAGAAAGACAAACAACTCGATCAGCAGCAACAATTGACTCTTCAAGCCATGAAGGATCAAGAAAATCTTAAGCTAGAGCTGGACCAAGCAAAAGAAGAAGTCCAATCAACTAAGAAAGGCTTTTTTGCTCGTTTATTTGGAGGATAATCAAGGAGCTGTTTAGGTTAAATGCTAACCTGATGGCTTCTTTTGTTTCTAAATAGTATAGTTGCTCAAGTAATACTCAATGAAAATCAAAGAGCAAACTAGGAAACTAGCCGCAGGCTGCTCAAAGCACTGCTTTGAGGTTGTAGATAAGACTGACGAAGTCAGTTACATATATCTACGGCAAGGCGACGTTGACGTGGTTTGAAGAGATTTTCGAAGAGTATAAAATAACAGTATAGGAGAGGTAGAAAATGGAACGATTAGAAGATTACATTGCTTTTGACTTAGAATTTAATCAGCATGAAGGACAAACACACTTGATTCAAGTATCGGCAGTGCGTTTTAGAGATGGTCAGGAAATCGATGCCTATGATTCCTATGTTCATACCAATGTACCTTTAAAAAGTTTTATCAATGGTTTGACTGGGATTACAGCTGAGACCTTAAAAGATGCTCCTCCAGTGGAGGAAGTCATAAAAGAATTCCAAGATTTTGTGGGTGCTTTGCCGATGGTTGGATACAATGCTGCTAAAAGTGATTTGCCTATTTTAGCAGAGCATGGTTTAGATTATAGCCAACAGTATAAGGTGGATTTGTATGATGAAGCTTTTGAACGTCGGAGTTCAGATTTACATGGTATTGCCAATCTCAAATTGCAAACTGTTGCCTCATTTCTTGGATTTCAAGGTCAGTCTCATAATAGTCTAGAGGATGCACGGATGACGGCGCGTGTTTACGAGTCCTTTCTAGAGTCAGACCAAGCTAGAGAATTGTTAGGGGAAGAAAGTAGCCTCTCGAATAATCCTTTTGGTGGCTTGGACTTGTCTCAATTATTTGACTAGGAGTGCCTATGAAACCTGAAAAACCTAAAAATCTAGGTTTTAAGCAGATATACTTTAATCTAGATAAAATACTCTTTCTTTTCTTCTTGACTTTCATGATGATTGAGTTTGTCTGGTTACCATCAAATTCTTGGATTGCTGGACTTTTGCTCCGTCAGACAGGTTATCTCTTTCTATCCTACAACAATATTTTTGCCATTATAACGGGTTCTCCCTTTGTTAGTCTTGCTTTATTTGTTCTGGTAATCGTTAATTTACTGATCGCCTATTACCAGATAGGACTTCTCTTTATCGGAGCCCGGCATCTACTCTATCACGAAAGGAGGACCTTGCTGGAGTACAGTCGCAAGGTCTTTCGCCAAAGTTTCTTGTTTATGAAGCAAGTGACGCTTGCAAAGATAACCTTTATCTTCTTTTATGTCATGATGCTCTTTCCATTGATTCGAAAGATTTTAAAGATTTACTACCTAAATAAAATTGTCATTCCAGACTTTATCGTTGATTATGTGGAAGATAAGTATTGGCTAGTAGGTATAGTTGTTACTATTCTGGCTTTACTTTTGTTTTATATTTCAGTACGGTTGATGTTTGCCTTACCCCAGCTTTTATTTGAGAAGAAAACAGTCAAAGAAGCAGTCAGATATAGTCTAGAAAAGACAAGAAAGCACTCCTGGTTTTATATCTGGAACTTACTTTGGATTGTTGTCAAAACCTACCTATTTTTCATTCTTTTATTGATTCCAATCTTGGCAAGTCAGACACTGATGGATGGTTTGACCCATAGGGAATCTCTTGTGCTGGGAATTATCAACTTTGTCTTGATTAAGAATTTCCACTATATGGCCTTGACTTACTTTCTCATTAAGTTTGTTTCCTTTTTGACAGGGGAGGAACTAGAAATCACACCAAGGAGAAAGAAAGACCACTGGATGAGATGGGGAGTGATGGGATGTGCTGGTATCTTTTTCGCTCTTGAGGGTTATGTTTATTTAGAAGCTCCAGTTGCCAATAAACCTTTAATTATCTCTCACAGGGGAGTATCTAATAAGAATGGTGTGCAAAATACAGTCCAATCTTTAGAAAAGACGGCTCAGTTATCTCCAGATTTCGTTGAGACGGATGTTCAGGAAACAAAAGATGGCCAGTTTGTCATGATGCATGATGCCAATATCAAGAATCTGACAGGAGTTAATGCCAATCCTCAGGATCTAACTTTGGATGAATTAACCAAACTTGATATTTCAGAAAATGGTTATCATAGCAAGGTGTCTAGTTTTGATGACTATCTCAATAAAGCCAATGAATTACATCAAAAACTCCTTATTGAAATTAAAACCAGTCGAAAAGATAGCCCAGATATGATGAAACGCTTTATGGAAAAATATGGAACTGTTCTTAAGCAGAATGGTCACCAAATGCAATCCTTGGACTACCATGTGATTGACCAGGTTTTAGCCTACGATTCTCAAATTCCAGTCTATTTCATCCTACCTTATAATAGTATTTTCCCAAGAACGAAAGCTACAGGTTACACCATGGAGTATTCAACTTTAGATGAAAATTTTGTCAACAAGCTTTGGAATACCGATCAGAAATTGTACGTTTGGACCATCAATAGTTCAGAGTCCTTTGATAAATCAGTTCATTTGGGAGCAGATGGCATGATAACGGATGACTTGGAACTGATTCAAGACCAGGTTACCATTGCCCAAGAAGACCCAGAGTATACTGAATTGCTTTTCAAACAGGCTATGGAATTCTTTAATTTTTAGTAAGCAAAAAGAGGTTGAGCAAAAAACCACCTCTAAAATAGCCAAAAAACGACAAAATAGAAACTAATATCTATGAAGTGGTTGAGATAGACTATTTATGTTAGATGTAAAAGGCTTACTAACTTCTGCATGAAGAAGGATTTCGAATATAAGGTAAATGAAAAATGGCTCTTGACCCCCTTTGGGGCAGATGAGAGAGTATTGTTGGCGCGTGCAAAGTTTATGTTAGAGACAAATAAGTTATCACAACATAGCTAGGTTTCAATTTTATGAGTATGAATCTCATAAAATTGGTCAAGCATCTACCCTCTAAAACATCAATTATACAAAAACACAGTCTCTCTTTGGCTTGATTGTGGTCAAGGCAAAGAGAGACTGTGTAGTTTTATTTTTGAGTTAATTTTTTCTTAAATCAAGTGCTTACTGAGGATTGCTTTTATTTTCTGAAGTTGGAGTATTGGGTTGTTTTTCATTTTCAGTGGTAGGTTTACTTGGAGCAGGAGTAGTAGAGTCCTGAGTTGCTGTTTTCTGCTCTTCTTTTTTCTCTTCCTTGACGCTGGATTTTGGCGTTTCCTCTTGCTGTGTTTTTTCTTGGGTAGTGTTAGTTTCCTTATTGGGACTAGTGTTTTCCTGAGGGGATTCCTTTTGAATTTCTTTGACAATGGTTGTCGTCTGGCTTGTCGTAGGTTCTTTTTTAGTATTTTTATTATTATCTAAGGCGTTCATGATAGTGATACTTGCGGTAATTAAGCCTAGGATGCTACCGATAGTCGCAACGGTTTTTTGAAAGACCGTGAAGCCTTTTTTGATGTGTTCTGTTTTTGGTTTTGAAGTTCTACGATAATTAGACATACATTCTCTCCTTTAATTAAAATTTATTATACCGCATTTCTTTAAAAAAATCTTAAAAAAAGAGGAATTGCCCTTTCTTGTCGCAGGCTCCGTTTCATGATACAATAGAAGGAGTGATTTTAGAAAGCGTGAGAAAACATGATTTACTTTGATAATTCGGCGACGACCAAGCCCTATCCTGAAGTACTTGAAACCTATATGCAGGTGGCTTCAAAAATTTTAGGAAATCCATCTAGTCTCCATCGTTTGGGAGACCAGGCAACACGAATCTTAGATGCTTCCCGCCAACAGATTGCAGATTTAATCGGTAAGAAAAGCGATGAAATCTTTTTTACCTCTGGTGGGACAGAAGGAGATAATTGGGTCATCAAGGGTGTGGCCTTTGAAAAAGCCAAGTTTGGCAAGCACATCATCGTATCAGCCATTGAACATCCAGCAGTCAAGGAATCAGCTCTTTGGTTGAAATCTCAAGGTTTTGAAGTGGATTTTGCTCCAGTTAATGAGAAAGGATTTGTCGATATTGAGGCGCTAGCAGATTTGATACGACCAGATACGACCCTCGTTTCCATCATGGCAGTTAACAATGAAATCGGTTCTATCCAGCCCATTGAGGCTATTTCAAAACTATTGGCAGACAAACCGACTATTTCCTTCCACGTTGATGCGGTTCAGGCACTTGCCAAGATTCCGACTGAAAAGTATCTGACAGAACGAGTGGATTTTGCGACTTTCTCTAGTCACAAGTTCCACGGAGTTCGAGGTGTTGGTTTTGTCTATATCAAGTCTGGCAAGAAGATTACGCCTCTTTTAACAGGTGGTGGTCAGGAGCGTGATTATCGTTCGACAACTGAAAATGTAGCAGGGATTGCAGCGACAGCCAAGGCTCTCCGTTTGTCTATGGAAAAGCTGAATATCTTTACTAGTAAGACAGGACAGATGAAGGCAGTGATTCGTCAAGCACTTCTTGACTATCCAGATATTTTTGTTTTTTCAGATGAGGAAGACTTTGCCCCTCATATTCTGACTTTTGGAATCAAGGGTGTTCGTGGTGAAGTCATCGTTCACGCCTTTGAAGACTATGATATTTTCATCTCAACGACCTCTGCTTGTTCGTCCAAGGCTGGGAAACCTGCAGGAACCCTGATTGCCATGGGAGTGGATAAAGATAAGGCCCAGTCAGCTGTGCGTCTTAGTCTAGACCTTGAAAATGATATGAGTCAGGTCGAGCAGTTTTTGACCAAGTTAAAATTGATTTACAATCAAACTAGAAAAGTAAGATAGGAGCATTCATGCAATATTCAGAAATTATGATTCGCTACGGTGAGCTGTCAACTAAGGGTAAAAACCGTATGCGTTTCATCAATAAACTTCGTAATAATATTTCAGACGTTTTGTCTATCTATCCCCAAGTTAAGGTAACCGCAGATCGCGACCGTGCCCACGCTTACCTCAATGGAGCTGATTACACCGCAGTAGCAGAATCGCTCAAACAAGTATTTGGAATTCAAAACTTCTCTCCCGTTTATAAAGTCGAAAAGTCTGTGGAAGTTCTTAAGTCTGCTGTCCAAGAGATTATGAAAGAAACCTATAAGGAAGGGATGACCTTTAAAATCACTGGTAAGCGTAGCGACCACACCTTTGAACTTGATAGTCGTGAACTCAATCAAACTCTTGGTAGTGCTGTTTTCAAGGCTATTCCAAACGTGAAAGCTCAGATGAAAAATCCAGATATTAATCTTCAGGTTGAGATTCGTGAGGAAGCGGCTTATATTTCCTATGAAACCTTTCGTGGAGCAGGAGGATTACCTGTGGGAAGTTCTGGTAAAGGCATGCTCATGTTGTCAGGAGGAATTGATTCACCTGTGGCGGGTTATCTAGCTCTTAAACGAGGGGTAGATATTGAGGCAGTTCACTTTGCTAGCCCACCATATACTAGTCCAGGGGCTCTTAAAAAAGCCCAAGATTTGACCCGTAAATTGACCAAGTTTGGGGGCAATATCCAGTTTATCGAAGTGCCTTTCACAGAGATTCAAGAGGAAATCAAGGCCAAAGCGCCCGAAGCTTACTTAATGACTCTAACTCGTCGCTTTATGATGCGGATTACTGATCGTATTCGTGAGGTACGAAATGGTTTAGTTATCATTAATGGGGAAAGTCTTGGCCAAGTAGCTAGCCAGACCTTGGAAAGCATGCAGACTATTAACGCTGTAACCAGTACTCCAGTCATTCGTCCTGTGGTCACTATGGACAAGTTGGAAATCATTGATATTGCCCAAGCAATCGATACCTTTGATATTTCTATCCAGCCTTTTGAAGACTGCTGTACGATTTTTGCACCTGACCGTCCTAAGACAAATCCTAAGATTAAAAATGCAGAGCAGTATGAAAAACGGATGGATGTTAAGGGCTTAGTTGAGCGAGCAGTGGCAGGGATTATGATTACTGAGATTACACCTCAAACTGAAAAAGATGAAGTCGATGACTTGATTGACAATCTCCTCTAATCAGAAAATCCAGAAGAATTTAGAAAAATAAATGAAAAAGTTAGTTTTTAATTCCAAAAATGGAAGCAAAACTAACTTTTTTTCTATAATTGTGATATAATAAAATAAAATTTTGAATATAGAGAGTTTTCTGACAATGAATCAATCCTACTTTTATTTAAAAATGAAAGAACACAAACTCAAGGTTCCTTATACAGGTAAGGAACGCCGTGTACGTGTTCTTCTGCCTAAAGATTATGAGAAAGACACGGATCGTTCCTATCCTGTTGTTTACTTTCATGACGGGCAAAATGTTTTTTATAGTAAAGAGTCCTTCATTGGCCATTCATGGAAGATTATCCCAGCTATTAAGCGTAATCCTGACATCAGTCGCATGATTGTCGTTGCCATTGACAATGATGGTATGGGGCGGATGAATGAGTATGCGGCTTGGAAGTTCCAAGAATCTCCTATCCCAGGGCAGCAGTTTGGTGGTAAGGGTGTGGAGTATGCCGAGTTTGTCATGGAGGTGGTCAAACCTTTTATCGATGAGACCTACCGTACCAAAGCTGACCGCCAGCATACGGCTATGATTGGTTCCTCACTAGGCGGCAATATTACCCAGTTTATCGGTTTGGAATACCAAGACCAAATTGGTTGCTTGGGCGTCTTTTCATCTGCCAACTGGCTCCACCAAGAAGCCTTTAACCGCTATATCGAGCGCCAGAAACTGTCGCCTGAACAGCGCATCTTCATCTATGTAGGAACGGAAGAAGCAGATGATACAGACAAGACTTTGATGGCTGGTAATATCAAGCAAGCCTATATCGATTCGTCTCTTCGGTATTACCATGATTTGATAGCAGGTGGGGTACACTTAGATAATCTTGTTTTGAAAGTTCAGTCTGGTGCCATCCATAGTGAAATCCCTTGGTCGGAGAATTTACCAGACTGTCTGAGATTTTTTGCAGAAAACTGGTAAGGTAAAGTAAGAAAGGAGAAAATATGCATATTGAACATCTTAGCCACTGGAGTGGCCATCTTAACCGTGAAATGTACCTTAACCGTTATGGTCATGCTGGGATTCCAGTTGTGGTCTTTGCTTCATCAGGTGGTAGTCACAACGAATACTATGATTTTGGCATGATTGATGCCTGTGCTTCTTTTATCGAGGAAGGCCGTGTCCAGTTCTTTACCC
>CAJPJN010000018.1:0-14530 GCA_905369855.1 Streptococcus oralis
TCTCTATGGTGCCCTTGTCAACTGGTTACAGGAGGAAAATCAATGGTAATTTTTACAGGAATTAGCAGTAAACAACATCAAGCTATAGAGTTGCTTCAAAAGCACATTTCTCTACCAGCTGTGGAAGTAGCTGTCGCTCAGTCTGACCAAGCCTCTATCTCTATCAAGGGTGAGGGTGGCCATTATCAACTAACTTATCGCAAATCTCACCAACTTTATCGTGCCTTGTCCTTGTTGGTAACAGCTTTAGCAGAAGGTGATAAAGTAGAGATTGAGGAACGGGCGGCTTATGAAGATTTAGCCTACATGGCAGACTGTTCTCGAAATGCGGTGCTGAATGTGGCTTCTGCCAAGCAGATGATTGAGGTCTTGGCTCTCATGGGCTACTCAACCTTTGAGCTCTACATGGAAGACACCTACCAGATTGAAGGGCAGCCTTACTTTGGCTATTTCCGCGGGGCATACTCAGCTGAGGAGTTACAGGAAATCGAAGCCTATGCCCAGCAGTTTGATATGACCTTTGTTCCTTGCATCCAGACCTTGGCCCACTTGTCAGCCTTCGTCAAATGGGGTGTCAAAGAAGTGCAGGAGCTCCGTGATGTAGAGGACATTCTTCTTATCGGCGAAGAAAAGGTTTATGACCTGATTGATGGCATGTTTGCTACTCTATCTAAACTGAAGACTCGCAAGGTCAATATCGGGATGGACGAAGCCCACTTGGTTGGTTTGGGACGCTACTTGATTCTGAACGGTGTTGTGGATCGTAGTCTCCTCATGTGCCAACACTTGGAGCGCGTGCTGGATATTGCTGACAAATATGGTTTCCACTGCCAGATGTGGAGCGATATGTTCTTTAAACTTATGTCAGCAGATGGCCAGTACGACCGTGATGTGGAAATTCCAGAAGAAACTCGTGTCTACCTAGACCGTCTCAAAGATCGTGTGACCTTGGTTTACTGGGACTATTATCAGGATAGCGAGGAAAAATACAATCGCAACTTCCGCAATCATCATAAGATTAGCCATGACCTTGCCTTTGCAGGGGGAGCTTGGAAGTGGATTGGTTTCACACCCAATAACCATTTCAGCCATCTCATCGCTCTTGAAGCCAATAAAGCCTGTCGTGCCAATGACATCAAAGAAGTCATTGTGACGGGTTGGGGGGACAATGGTGGAGAAACAGCCCAATTCTCTGTCTTACCAAGCTTGCAAATCTGGGCAGAACTCAGCTATCGCAATGACCTAGACCGTTTGTCTGCACACTTCAAGACTAATACAGGTCTATCAGTTGAGGATTTCATGCAGATTGACCTAGCCAACCTCTTGCCAGACCTACCAGGCAATCTCAGTGGCATCAATCCCAACCGCTATGTCTTTTATCAGGATATTCTCTGTCCGCTCCTTGACCGACACATGACACCTGAACAGGACAAACCGCACTTCGCTCAGGCTGCTGAGACGCTTGCTAACATTAAAGAAAAAGCTGGCAACTATGCCTACCTCTTTGAAACTCAGGCCCAGTTGAACCAGATTTTAAGTAGCAAAGTGGACGTGGGACGACGCATTCGTCAGGCCTATCAAGTAAACGATAAGGAAAGTCTGCAAGAAATCGCAAGACAAGAATTACCAGAACTCAGAAGCCAAATTGAAGACTTCCATGCCCTCTTTAGCCACCAATGGCTGAAAGAAAACAAGGTCTTTGGCTTGGATACGGTCGATATCCGCATGGGCGGGCTATTGCAACGCATCAAGCGAGCAGAAAGCCGAATCGAGGCTTATCTGACTGGTCAGCTTGACCGCATCGACGAGCTGGAAGTGGAAATCTTGCCATTTAACGATTTCTACGCAGACAAGGACTTCGCAGCCACAACAGCCAACCAGTGGCATACCATTGCGACGGCTTCAACCATCTACACGACCTAAAAACAAGAACATTGTGTCTTATACAGGGTGTTTCGCGTGAAACATCCCTTTCTTCAAAAGTACTCCACATAAAATAATTTGTGGAGTTTTTTCTATAATTAGTAGTTTAACCTAACCTTCAAATAGGAGTATACTAATAATGTAATCGTTATCAAAAGTCTAAAAAGGAATTTTTAGATGGATATCAAAATAAAAAAGGGAGGAAATTATGAATAAGTTTTCAAAAACCTTGAGAGACAACTGGATCTTTCTCTTGATGGTTTTGCCAGGGGCACTCTGGTTGATTCTATTCTTCTACATTCCAGTATTTGGGAACGTGGTTGCCTTCAAAGACTACCACATGACTAGTAATGGTTTCATAGATAGTATCATGAATAGTAAATGGGTCGGACTCGATAATTTCAGATTCTTATTTAGTTCAAAAGACGCCTTTATTATTACACGAAATACTGTCCTCTACAATCTCGGCTTTATCTTTATCGGTTTGATTGTATCAGTAGGGATTGCTATCATCCTCAGTGAACTCCGTTCTAAGAGAATGGTTAAGATCTTCCAAACTTCCATGTTGTTCCCTTACTTCTTGTCTTGGGTTATCATCAGTTTCTTTACAGATGCCTTCCTAAACATTGACAAAGGGGTCTTCAACCATTTCCTAGAATCTATCGGGAAGAAGGAAATCAATTTCTACGCTGACTTGGGTATCTGGCCATATCTCCTACTTTTCCTAGGTATTTGGAAAGGCTTTGGATATAGCAGTGTCATGTACTATGCGACAATCATGGGAATTGACCCAACCTACTACGAAGCAGCAACAGTGGACGGGGCTAGCAAATGGCAACGAATTCGCAATGTAACCATTCCGCAGTTGACACCGCTGGTAACCGTATTGACCATCCTTGCAGTCGGAAATATCTTCCGTGCAGACTTCGGTCTTTTCTACCAAATCCCCCACAATGCTGGTCAGCTTTATAACGTAACCAATGTCTTGGACGTATATGTATATAATGGCTTGACTCAGACAGCGGATATCGGGATGGCTTCAGCAGCAGGTCTCTACCAATCAGTTGTCGGTTTGATTCTGGTTATCCTATCAAACTTACTTGCAAGACGAGTTGATCCAAACTCAGCCTTGTTCTAGAAAGGAGGAGAATATGGCAGAAAAGAAAATTAAAAAAGAAAAAATTGATAATGTCGGCATTCACTCCTTCAGTAAGAAAGCAGATATCTTCTTCAGTACCATTTCTGGTTTGATTGCCCTTTCTTGTATCCTACCCTTTGTATTCGTTATTGTTATTTCGGTGACAGATGAAAAGAGTATCCTCCAAAATGGATATAGCTTCTTCCCATCTCAATTTGGATTAGACGGTTTTGAATTTTTGGCACAGTTTAAGGATAAAATCCTCCAAGCCCTCTTCATCTCAGTCTTTGTAACAGTGGTGGGGACTATCACAAACGTTTTTATCACAACAACCTATGCCTACGCTATCTCACGGACAACCTTTAAGTATCGCAGATTCTTTACAATCTTTGCACTTCTTAGTATGTTGTTCAATGCTGGTTTGGTACCGGGCTATATCGTGGTAACTCGTTTACTTCAACTTGGTGATACAGTTTGGGCCTTGATTGTTCCAATGCTTCTCTCACCATTTAACATCATCTTGATGCGTTCCTTCTTCAAGAAGACCATCCCAGAAGCCATTCTTGAATCCGCTCGTATCGATGGTGCCAGTGAAGCCCGGATTTTCTTCCAAATCTGTTTGCCATTGTCACTACCAGGTATCGCAACCATCACGCTCTTAACAGCACTTGGTTTCTGGAATGACTGGTTCAACGCCCTTCTTTATATCAAGAGTGACAACTTGTATCCATTACAATATTTGCTGATGCAAATCCAGCAAAATATGGATTACATCGCCAAAGCAGTCGGCCTATCTGGTCAACTGGGAGTTGCTCTACCGAAAGAAACAGGACGTATGGCCATGGTTGTGGTCGCAACCCTTCCAATCGCGATTTTGTATCCATTCTTCCAACGCTACTTTGTAAAAGGTTTGACTATCGGTGGTGTGAAAGAATAGTGCTTGTTGAGAAAAATCATTTCTCATTTCCAAACTTCCCTTGCGTGAAGTTAAGATCATTACATTGTTTATAAGTTTAAAAATAAAAAAAGGAGTTTTTGTCATGAAAAACTGGAAAAAATATGCTTTTGCATCTGCTAGCGTAGTCGCTTTGGCTGCTGGTCTCGCTGCTTGTGGAAACCTTTCAGGTAACAAGAAAGCTGCTGACTCAGCTTCAGGTGATAAGACTGTTATCAAAATGTACCAAATCGGTGACAAACCAGATAACTTGGATGAATTGCTAGAAAATGCTAACAAAATCATCGGAGAAAAAGTTGGTGCTAAATTGGATATCCAATATCTTGGATGGGGTGACTATGATAAGAAAATGTCAGTTATCACATCATCTGGTGAAAACTACGATATCGCCTTTGCATCTAACTATGTTGTAAATGCTCAAAAAGGTGCCTATGCTGACTTGACTGACTTGTATAAGAAAGAAGGGGCAGAACTTTACAAAGCACTTGACCCAGCTTACATCAAAGGTAATAGCATTAACGGTAAAATTTACGCAGTTCCAGTTGCAGCCAACGTTGCATCATCTCAAAACTTCGCCTTCAACGGAACTCTTCTTGCTAAATACGGTATCGATATTTCAGGTGTCACTTCATACGAAACACTTGAACCAGTCTTGAAACAAATCAAAGAAAAAGCTCCAGATGTAGTGCCATTTGCGGTTACTAAGAACTTTATCCCATCTGATAACTTTGACTACCCAGTTCCAAATGGACTTCCATTCGTTATCGACCTTGAAGGGGACACTACTAAGATCGTAAACCGTTACGAAGTGCCTCGCTTTAAAGAACACTTGAAGACTCTTCACAAATTCTATGAAGCTGGATACATTCCAAAAGACGTAGCAACAAGCGATACTTCATTTGACCTTCAACAAGATACTTGGTTCGTTCGTGAAGAAACAGTAGGACCAGCTGACTACGGTAACAGCTTGCTTTCACGTGTTGCGAATAAAGATATCCAAATCAAACCAATCACTAACTTCATCAAGAAAAACCAAACAACACAAGTTGCTAACTTTGTTATCTCAAACAACTCTAAGAACAAAGAAAAATCAATGGAAGTGTTGAACCTCTTGAACACTAACCCAGAACTCTTGAATGGTCTTGTTTATGGTCCAGAAGGCAAGAACTGGGAAAAAATTGCAGGTAAAGAAAACCGTGTTAAAGTCCTTGATGGCTACAAAGGAAACACTCACATGGGTGGATGGAACACTGGTAACAACTGGATCCTTTACATCAACGAAAACGTTACAGACCAACAAATTGCAGATTCTAAGAAACAATTGGCTGAAGCTAAAGAATCTCCAGCGCTTGGATTCATCTTTAACACTGACAATGTGAAATCTGAAATCTCAGCTATCTCTAACACAATGCAACAATTCGATACAGCTATCAACACTGGTACTGTAGACCCAGACAAAGCTATTCCAGAATTGATGGAAAAATTGAAATCTGAAGGTGCCTACGAAAAAGTATTGAACGAAATGCAAAAACAATACGACGAATTCTTGAAAAACAAAAAATCATAAGATCAATTGATTTCGTGTATTCATTCCTAATTCCTAAAAATGTGATCACTGTTTTCCTCAGGCTTATCTGGGGGAGGCAGTGATTTTTTGAAACGAGAGCATATATATCCATGTTTTCTTATCACTATTTAACCATTTAGGAAATTTCAAGTACTATTTAGGATTTGGAGTAAGGATTTAGGAAAGTATCGCTTATATTAGAGATGTCTCGAGTTTACAAAGGAGAGTTCATATGAAAAAGTATCAACTTCTATTCAAAATAAGTGCAGTCTTGTCTTACTTATTTTTCGTATTTGGTCTTTCTCAGCTGACGCTTATTGTTCAAAATTATTGGCAATTTTCTTCCCAGATTGGCAATTTCGTCTGGATTCAAAATCTCTTGAGTTTGCTATTTAGCGGAGTCATGATTTGGATTCTGTTTAAGACAGGGTACGGCTATCTTTTTCGCATTCCGAGAAAAAAATGGCTTTGGTATTCGATTTTGACAGTATTAGTGGTAGTGCTCCAGATCTCTTTTAATGTTCAGACAGCTAAACATGTTCAGTCAACTGCTGAAGGTTGGGCTGTATTGATCGGTTATAGTGGGACCAACTTTGCTGAGCTAGGTATCTATATAACTTTGTTCTTTCTGACTCCACTTATGGAAGAGCTAATCTATAGAGGATTACTGCAACACGCCTTTTTTAAGCATTCGAGATTTGGCCTTGATTTGCTTCTTCCGTCAATTTTATTTGCTCTTCCTCATTTTTCAAGCCTGCCTAGTTTGTTAGATATCTTCGTCTTTGCAACATCTGGCATCATCTTTGCTAGTTTGACCCGCTATACCAAGAGCATTTATCCTTCCTATACGGTGCATGTGATTAATAATATTTTCGCGACATTACCATTTTTGCTGACTTTTTTACACAGGGTATTTGGGTAAAATATTGGTATGAGAGTTAGGAATGATAGTTTATCAAATTTATAAGTGAGTTTCAGGAGGGAAATAAGAATAACACCATTAAAATGGTTTGCAGGAGGAAGTGAAAGGCGTTGTGAAGCCATGACGATCATAGATAACCTACTGGAAGGTATAAACAATACGCCTCAACTTACTCCCTTGAAAAATCTGTTAGTGAGTTATAAAAGGCGATTAGAGGACGATGAGACCTCTACCCCATTTATATTGAGTCAAATGAATGTTGACATCTCACGTATGTTAATTGACAATAAGCTGATTCTGTCAGAAAGTCAAGCTGAGCAGATCAAAAAATTGAGAGAATTATCTGCTATTCGCTATGGTTACTGATGAAGTGCAGGGATAAGCACCTTTCTACAATTTCCAGTCAAATAAATTGCATTCGTTTTCTCAAGCAGGTATACTAGTATAGTTAGATGAAAAATTCTGAAAATTTAAGAATAGAAAAGAGAACAAATCTTATGGCAAAAGATATTCGTGTCTTACTTTACTACCTTTACACTCCAATTGAAAATGCAGAGCAATTTGCTGCAGACCACTTGGCTTTCTGTAAATCAATCGGCCTTAAAGGTCGTATCCTAGTCGCTGACGAAGGAATTAACGGAACAGTTTCAGGTGACTACGAAACAACTCAAAAATACATGGACTACGTTCACAGCCTCCCAGGCATGGAAGACCTCTGGTTCAAGATTGACGAAGAAAGTGAACAAGCCTTCAAGAAGATGTTCGTTCGCTACAAGAAAGAAATTGTCCACCTTGGTTTGGAAGACAACGACTTTGATAACGACATCAACCCACTTGAAACAACAGGTGCTTACTTGTCTCCAAAAGAATTCAAAGAAGCTCTTCTTGACGAAGATACCGTTGTCCTTGACACACGTAACGATTATGAGTATGACCTCGGACATTTCCGTGGGGCTATCCGCCCAGATATCCGCAACTTCCGTGAGTTGCCACAGTGGGTTCGTGATAACAAAGAAAAATTCATGGGCAAGCGCGTCGTGGTTTACTGTACAGGTGGCGTTCGCTGTGAGAAATTCTCAGGCTGGATGGTCCGTGAAGGCTACAAAGATGTTGGCCAATTGCACGGAGGAATCGCAACTTACGGTAAAGACCCAGAAGTCCAAGGTGAACTTTGGGATGGGAAAATGTACGTCTTTGACGAGCGTATCGCAGTCGATGTCAACCATGTCAACCCAACCATCGTAGGGAAAGACTGGTTTGATGGAACACCATGTGAACGTTATGTCAACTGTGGAAATCCATTCTGTAACCGTCGTATCTTGACATCAGAAGAAAATGAAGACAAGTACCTTCGTGGATGCTCACACGAGTGCCGTGTTCACCCACGTAACCGCTATGTTTCAGAAAATGAATTGACACAAGCTGAAGTTGTCGAGCGCCTAGCCGCTATCGGTGAAAGCTTGGATCAAGCAGCTACTGTATAAGATTAAACAGTCCTTAGGGGCTGTTTTTCTATGCTTTTTACTCAAAAATCTAAAGTTTGTTTCTGTATCTTTCAGAAAAATAAGGTATACTATATGTAAACGATTTCAAAGGAGTCCGGTTATGACGAAAACATTTTTTATTCCAAATAAACAGAGCATTTTAGGAGAACAGGAGATTTTGACTGCCAAGTCTATCTTGTCCTTGGTAGACGGTTTGGAGTCACATAGCTATGATGCTGTATATCTCCGTCAGCCTCTTAATCGTCTCGAGTATATCGAGTGTGCGATAGTGGGGCAATCACAATTTCTTTTTAAGGTCAGTTATGCTGATGGTCAAAAGGCTTACCGTGTCGATCTTCCTGACCTACTCACGAAGACAGACTGGCAGATTATCAAAGCATTTTTAGAAGCCCTGCTTGCTTACACAGGAACTGAGATTGAAGGACTAAATGGTTTTGATTTTGAAGCTTATTTTCAAGCAAGTATTCAAGCCTATCTGACAGATAATGCAGCTCGTTTTACGATTTGCCAAGGAATTTTTAATCCTGTTTTCTTTAGTCATGAGGATTTGAAAAGCTTTTTAGAGGAAGATGGCTTGGCTCAGTTTGAAGCGCGTGTGCGTGTAGTTCAAGAGACAGATGCTTACTTTGCAAGAGTTTCCTTCTATCAGGATGGAGAAGGACAAGTTCACGGTGTTTACCATCTGGCTCAAGGAGTCAAGACAGTATTACCGAGAGAACCATTTGTTCCTGTAGCCTATATTGAGCAATTGGTGGATAAGGAAGTGCAGTGGGAGATTGACTTGGTTCAAATCACAGGAGACGGCTCTAAACCAGAAGACTATGAAGCCATTGCCCGCCTAGACTATGCAAAATTCCTAGAGTCACTACCATCAGCATCTTACCACCAACTAGATGCCAATCAATTAGAAATACAACCCATCCTAAGACAAGATTTTAAAGCATTAGCACAAGAAAAGTGAAGCAGGTCAAGTGACTTGCTTTTTTGACATAGAAAAAATCCTGCCATGGAAGACAGGATTGAAGTTTAAAGAAAGGCCAAGATACGGAGATAATCTCCAATCAGTGCCACTTCAGCTACAAAGAAGAGGAGGATAATGACTCCGTTCACAAGGACAGACAAGAATAATTGATAGAAGGAGTCGGTTTCACTTGCTTGACTTGGTCTTGTAATGATATGGAGACTGGCAAGCAGAATGATTCCAATGCTAATCACACACAAGAGGGCTGTAAATCGTAGGCTATCAAAGAAGGCAAAGAAACTAGCAATAGCAGTGAGGAAGATTGGAATTGCCAAGAGTTGACTATATTGTTGGAGAACCTTTTCTAGCGTCCAGTCCTTTTCCTGGTGGATAAATCGTCTCACGACGAAACTACCCAAGAGGAATGAAAAGAAGAAGAGTGTTGTTGCTACTAGGATAGAGATAATCGAAAAGAGATTTAATGAAGCAAATTGTTCAGGGAAGTGATTATGCATAGTTGCTATATGTCCATAGTAAGCATGTTTGATGTGGTAGATACTAAAGAAAAAGGAAGATGCAGAAAACAGAATGAGCAAGAGAAAGGCTGTGTAACTGTGTGTGCTACTTGTTTCAAGCTTGCTTGTAGGAGATTTGAGAGCTTCCACTAGCCAAGACCAAAAATCAAGCGCTTGCTCTTTCCATCTATCCGTAGATTTTGGAGCTTGGTCGGGGATATAGGGACTTTCTAAGGATTGACTGATAAGAAGGGGCTCTTTCGTGGTTGGTTTTTGCTGAGGAAGTGCTTCTTGACTCTCTTCAGCTATAGTGACTTTTTCTGTTTCTTTAGAAAGATCTTGCTCTTCCTCAGTAGAATCTAATGCTTTCTTTTCTTCTATTTCTGTTCTCGCTTCACCGTCTTCAGGAGTTTCAATTTTCTCTTCTTGCTGGCTTTCCAATTCAATTTCAGCTTGAGAGACTTCCTCTTCTAACTGATTATTTTTTTCAATTGGCATATCGAGATCGGCTATCGTTTCTTCAGCCTTGTCTGCAATATTTTGGGACTGTTCATCAGGCTTGTTCTTGCTTGTTGTTTTTACAAAATCATTACTTTCAAACCATTCTTGTTTCATGAGGAACCTCCTTTTTGGTTGTTTTTTTATTTTACATTAGCAGATGTAAGCGCTTTTGTCAACGATTTCTAGAAGCAGACTCGTGTTCCTCTGATTTAAGTAGATAGATATCCTGTTCTGCTCTTGCCATGAGTTGATCTTTTGCATCTGCTTTTTCTGTCTTATAAGGATTGCTTAATCGTTCATCTTTGTTTTCTTTGTTGTTAAATGAATGTCTTCCTTCTCTCACAAAATGAAGAATAGAACCATGTTTTGTTGAAAGATCTAAGTTGATTCTTTGTTTTTCTTCTTCGGAAAGTAGCAGTTTTAGGTCTGTTTTCGCTACCAATTCCACCTTACCATGTACTTGGATATTTTCAGCGTGGATGTGATGTTTTGTTGACTCTAGCTGACTATCTGTAAGGTCTGTATCAAAGATATTGATAATATTTTGTGTTGTGAGTTTACTGTTTTTGATACGACTTCCTTCAATTCGGAGGAGATAGCCATTATTGGTATTGATGGTCGCATTTTCAAGACTAGCATTAGTGATACTGGTTTGTCCACGATTGGCTGACACGTTGATTCCTTTTAGACTTCTTCCTTTTGGCAATTGGAGAATAACTTCATTAAAACGACTAGAGTAGCTACTTGCGATATGGAGAATCCCGCCAATTCCAGAAGAGAGAAATGGAGTTTCAGACAGTTTCTTATCAGTGAGACTTAGAGTTTTGTCGCTTTGATTTGTGACAAGATCATGGTTAGCAGAAATAGATGGATGATAAGAAATGTGGATTTGATCATCGAAAGAGTCTGTGATGGTGAGCGCGTGTTGGTGGAGCGTAATCTCTAGGTTTTCGACTTCCTTGCCAAAGGTCATCTCTTCCATCCGACTATCATAGACAGGTTCTTTGGACATGGCAAGTAGGCTCTTGATTCCGTCAGATTGGATACCTATAAAAAGCAGGATAAAGCCGATAACGGTAGTCACCACACCAAAAATGAGAAATCCTTTTGTCAATTTACGCATGCTGGTCACCTCTCTTTCCTTTTTTAAGAACAAATTGCACCAGGCGAACAATGAGTAGGCCGAAGAAGCGGGCTACATAGGAAATACCTAGTAAGACTAGTGAAGAAGCACCGATAGCCAGTAAACCAGAACCAAAAATCAAGATAAAGGCTGATTTAGCTTGGGCTAAGACAGTGAAACTTTCAACTAAAAATAGGAATCCGCCGATGATACCAAGTATGGAAACCGCAAAGAAAGCTAGAATGACAGTCAAGGCTGCCACAAAGATTGCGAACAGGGACACGAGGATGGCGATTCCCAGAGGAATACCGATGGGTGCTGCAAGGAGGGCTAACAAGGCGATATGCAAAATTTGTCGGTTATTTTTTTGAGCGGGTGCTTCATTGATTTTTTTATCGAGAAGATTAGAGAGAACTTCGTGAGCTGCTTCTTTGGGAGTTCCTAAGCTAGCGATGAGTTCTTCCTCTCCTTCGACTCCAGCATCGTCAAAGAGTTCCCTGAAATAGTCCATGGCTTCAATTTGGTCAGCCTGAGGCAGTTTTTTGAGATAGAGTTCTAGCTGAGTCAGGTATTCAGTTCTTGTCATGGCGGATACTCCCTTCTATGATGCCATTGATGGTGTCTGTATAGAGTGCCCATTCATCTTTTAGGGTCACGAGCTGCTCTATACCACCGTTTGTCAAGGAGTAGTATTTGCGCATGCGACCTTGGAACTCTCTAGAATAGGTTGTCAGAAAGCTATTGCCCTCCAATTTTTTGAGAATGGGATAGAGTGTAGATTCTTTGATATTAGCGATCAGCTTAATGGTTTGGCTAATCTCATAACCATAAGAATCATCCTGCTCCAGTACAGCCAAGATGAGAAATTCAATCAAGGCAGAGGATGTTGGAAAGTACATGGGGAACCTCCTTTTCTAATGTGTAAGATTTTTATATATAATTTTTCTACACATACATTGTACATCTAAAAGAAAGCCCTGTCAAGAGAAATGTGTAAAATTTTTATATATAAAAAACTTCTAGGCAAAACTAGAAGTTTAGAGGATTTTATCAGCTCTGTCCACTGTAAAGAGGGCCACAGTCATCAGGATATCGACGAGTAAGAGGGCAGCTACAGCTGGCACCCAAGAGTGGAAAAGGTCAAAACTGTAACCAAAGAGGGTTGGCCCAAAGGCTGCTAGGATATAGCCTCCTGTTTGAGATAGACCGGACAATTGGGCTGTCTTTTCAGGGGCGCTTGTCTTGAGTGAAAAGTTGACCATGAGATAAGGGAAGAGGGCGCTGGTTGCGGTTCCGATGAGGAGATGGATGGCAAGCCAGTAAAAGAAATTACCGATTGGGAAAAAGAGCATGGAAATGCCGACCACACCAGCTAGTGAAACCAAAGTGAGCATGAGCTGACGGTTGCGAGTTGACAAGCTGGTTGTCAGGCTTGGGATGGTCATTGAAAAAGGAATGCTAATCAGAGAGAAGATAGAAGTCAGTAAGCCAGCTTCGTGACTGGATAGGCCTGCATGGATGGCCATGGTAGGTAGCCAGGTCATAGCGGTGTAAAAGAGCAAGGATTGAAAACCTGCAAAGACAATCACTGCCCAGACCTGTTTATTATGCATGACCTTTGCTTTGCTTTTTTGTTTGGTTTGCGGAGCCAGTCTGTGATTATAGCGGTGATTAGGCAGCCAGACCAAAAAAGTTGCTAGGCAGAGCAGGGTGAGGAGGATGATAAGTCCTTTCCAAGAACTGGCTTGTGTAATAGGTACAGCCAGATAGGAAGCCAGAGCCGTTGCAATCCCCATAGAGGTTACATATAAGGTGGTCAGAAAACCAATCTTCTTTGGTTGATTGGCTTGGATAAGACTAGGAAGCAGAACATTGATGACTGCGATACTTGCCCCAACCATCAAGGTTCCTAGATAGAGCAGGGGCAGATTGATTAGTCGAATGAGAGAACCGATGGTCAAGAAGAAAAGGCTGTAGGTGAAGAGATGCTCCAAGCCAATTTTCTGAGCCAGTCGGGTAGAAAAGAGCGAGAAGAGGGTAAACATGAGGAGAGGAAGGCTGGTCAAGACACCAAGCGAACTAACTTCTACTCCCAGCCCTTGCGAAATATCTCCCAAAATAATGGGTAAAACAGTAAAAGGAGTCCGCAAGGAAACACCAATCAGGATAATACCTGGAACAAAAAAGAGTGATTGCTTTTTCATATAATACCTCTTCTAGCTGATTTTAATAACAGCTTATTTTAAGGCTTTTTCCCTATAATGTCAAGTAAGGTTTTGGGCTTTCAAGATAAAAATGGGAAAGTCTTGAAAATTATGATAAAATAGTGGAAGGAAATCTATACATTGGAGAAAAACTGTGTCTGAAAAGCAAAAAATCAGCGTATTGATGTCGGTCTATATCAAGGAAAATCCGACATTTTTAAAGGATGCTATTGAGAGCGTTCAAAATCAGACCCTGAAACCGAGCGAATTGGTTCTGGTTGAGGATGGGCCTTTGACACCTGAGCTCTATCAGGTATTAGACCAGCTTGAAGCTGAGTCTGATATTCCAGTGAAACGTTGCCCCTTAGAAGAAAATCAAGGTTTGGGTCTGGCTCTTCGATACGGTGTTTTACAGTGCCAGTATGATATTATTGCCCGTATGGATACGGATGATATAGCTGTTCCAGATCGTTTTGAGAAACAGGTTCAGCTAATGGAGAAGGACAAGCTTGACCTATTAGGTGGACATATTGCAGAGTTTATTGATAATCCTGATGAGATTGTTTCTTACCGTCGTGTTCCGACTCAACATGCAGATATTGTGGCTTATCAAAGGATGAGAAGTGCCTTTAACCACATGACTGTCATGTTCAAGAAGGACATGGTTCTCAAGGCAGGCAACTATGAGGATGGCCTTTATATGGAGGATGACCTCCTCTGGCTCAATATGATTGCTGCAGGAGCCAAGACTGGAAATCTGGATCAAATCTTGTGTCAGGTTCGTGTCGGAGCAGGGATGTTTGAGCGTCGTGGAGGACTGCGTTACCTCAAACTCTATCGTCAGGCTCGTCAACGAATGCTGAAGAGAGGGCAAATTTCTTACATGGAATACGCCAAGAGTGTTGCCATTCAGATGGTTGTTGCTCTTTGTCCAGGATTTGTCCGACAGTTTATTTTTATGAAACTGTTACGAAAAAGCAAGTAAAAGATTGTAGCAAATCGTAAACTTTAGAAAAAGTGTTATAATAACAATATAATACTCTTCGAAAATCAAATTCAAACCGCGTCAACGTCGCCTTGCCGTACTCAAGTACAGCCTGCGGCTAGTTTCCTAGTTTGCTCTTTGATTTTCATTGAGTATAACCATCGAGCTCTTTTAAGGAGGAGTAAATTTCTATGAATAAAAAACTAACAGATTATGTGATTGATCTGGTGG
>CAJPJN010000019.1:0-14379 GCA_905369855.1 Streptococcus oralis
TATGGATGTCTGTGATAGCAGTATTTTCGTAGAGTTCTTGTGAGTAGGTTACTGCCGACTTATTGTGGCCATCAAAGAGTCCCTTGATTGTCACTTCAACTGTTTCCTTGGCACCTTTTTCATTGTCTGCATCGTAGATATTAGAGTCTAGTTTGACCTTATCCCCTACTTTCCAGCCGTGTTTGGCTGCCAAGTCCTTGTGCAGGAGGATCTTGTCCTTGTCGTCGTTTGTTAAGTGCTCTCCTTCAACCAATTTATAAGAACCAGAGACAAACTTGTCTTCTTTAGAGGAGTCATTGACACCTGTAATCATCAAGCTACTTCCAAAATGTTTAGCACGGTCAGGTGTCAGATTTTTCTTGGTATCTGGCGTTTCGATGAGTTCATATCCAGTCAAATCTCCTATAGCGTTGATGCGTTTAACATAAGACTCGATGGCCTTGTTTTCGGTGATTTTTTTGATATCCTCACCCTTAATATTCCCAGCACCACGTGGCGTTCCTTGATTAACGCGACGATTGATTTGCATGGAGAAGCTGTTGGTGATATTTTTAAAGGTCTCCTGAGAAGCCTTGGCAGTAGCTCCCTTGATCGACAAGCCGACCAAACTCAAGCTCGCCATGAGGAGAATAATCAGGAAGATGACAATCGATTTGAAAAACTTCCTTGTAACATAGGCAAATGCGTTGTGTAACATAGGTTCCCTTTCTAGATTTTGTTTTACTTTATAGTTCTAACAGAAAAAGCTCATATTATTTCGTCGTATTGCGAGTTTCAGTCAGTTTCTTATCCTTCAATTCAAGTGTAATATCTGACGCTTGTGCCACTTCTTTGCTGTGAGTTACGACGATGACACATTTACCTGTTTTCTGGGCAAGTGATTTGAGCAGTTCGACAATATCTCCAGCAGTTTTAGGGTCCAGATTTCCCGTTGGCTCATCTGCAAGAATAACTGGAGCTTCTGATACCAAACTACGAGCAATGGCAACACGTTGCTGTTGACCACCTGATAACTGGAGAACATTCCGCTTGATCTGACTTTCATCCAAACCAAGCTCAAGCAGTGTATCCTTGCTTGCCTTTTTGTTGACCAAGCGGATATTTTCCAGTGGAGAAAGATAATCTATCAAGTTATAATTTTGAAAGACCAGGGAAATATGGTGCATGCGATGGTAAGAATAGCCCTTCTTACGAATATCCTCTCCTTGAAAAAGAATAGAACCTTCAACAGGACTATCTAGACCAGCAAGGAGGGACAAGAGAGTGGATTTTCCTGCTCCTGACTCACCAATAATACTGTAAAATTTCCCGGGTTCAAAATTATAATTGATCTGATATAGGACTGCTTCAGCAGTGTTCTTATAACGGTAGGTAACATCTTGTAATTGTAATAAAGTCATGATTTCTCCTTCTTAACTAATAGATGATAAAATTTCTTTAGGCGATTTTCTAAATAAGAATAGGAAACAAAGGGCTACTGACAAGCAACTAATCAATAACAGAAAGACATAGGATTCTGCAAAAGATAGGACGCTGGTTGATAGACTGCTTGCTTTGGCTAGTGTGTCTTGTAGAGCTGCCTGATCTCCACTTGCTAGGACAGTTTGGAGCAGATAGGATGTAATGGCATTTCCAGCGATAAAGGATGGAAGCAAAGCACCGAGAGATACCAAAACAACCTCTAAACAGAATTGTAGGAAGATTGAACTCTTACCTTTTCCAAGTGCCAGTAAAATCCCCACTTCGTAGACCCTTTCTCTCAACCAGAGAGACAAGACCAAAATTAAGGCTCCAGCTCCTGCTATCAACATCCCATAAAGGAAGATGATGAGGAAGGTTTGGAAAGTTGCAACTGAGTCTTTGATTTGTTCAAAAGCCTTATTTTCCTTTTCAACTTGATACCCTTGATTTTCCAAGGCCAAGTTTTCTACCTGCTTCATGAGTCCGTCCATTTCCTTAGGATTTTCTACATAGAAGCGCGCTGCACTGACTAGAGATTCACCATTTCCCAAAAGGCTTTGGCTACTTTCATAGTCTGTAAAGACCTGGTTTTCACTGAAGTCGGAAGACAAGCCTGTAAATTTCTCTTGTTTTTTACCAGAAAAGATGCCGACAATCTCAAACTCTACTGTTTGTCCTTTGCCAGATTCTGACTGACCAGCTTCTAAGGTAATCTTGTCATGAAGCGAAAGACCATTCTTCTTAGCCAACTCTTCGTGGATCAGAATTTTATTGGAATCCCCTTTTTGAAGATGTCGCCCTTCTTTTAAATTGAAAGCCGAGCTGGTAAAGGTGACATCCTTAGATGAATCTTCAAGAGCCGTTAAGCTAACCAAATTCTTATCCGCAGCTGACAAATCATCACGCTCCACGCTCTGCTCGCCACTCACTGCTTCCTTGTCTTTTAGTTTTGCAATCGTCTCGAGTTCAGGAGAAACATTTTCCAGTCCCTTAATCTTGCTTACAGATGCTAGGTCTGACAACTTGAATGTCTGACCATTTTCTATCTTCTTAATAGAAAAAGAGGTATTGAGTGATTTGTAAAGATTGGTTTCAACTGTTTTGTTAGACTTCATCAGAGTCAAACAGGCTGAAATTCCAGCCAATAGGACCAATAAAATCAGAAATAAAATAAAACTTCTCAGTCGTTTTCTGCTGACATAAGCCCAAGCTCTTTGGATTGGATTCATTTGTCACCTCCATATTTGTAAGACTATTATAAAATCCAAATATGAAATGTTTATGAAATACAAAAAAAGAGCAAAAATTTTTTGCTCTACTTGAATTAGATGAAAACAAAAGAGCTAGCCTAAGCTAACTCTTATCCTATGCGGAGAGAGGGACTTGAACCCTCACGACCTAAAGCGGTCACAGGATCCTTAGTCCTGCGCGTCTGCCAATTCCGCCATCCCCGCGTCGATTACTTTACTAGTATATCAACTTTTAGGATGCTTGTCAACACTTTTTTTCAAATTTTTTCATTTCATCAACCAAATTACTCAGAAATTTCATTTAGATTTTCATCTACTAACTTAGCTCCAAGTGTATTTTTGAAATGCCCTAGGGCAAATTGGTGATTTTCAGGCCAGATGGAAGCAACAGCTGGTTTAACAATCTCAATGTCATATCCTAGATTATAGGCATCTATAGCTGTATGCAGGACACAAATATCCGTCAAGACTCCTGTTAAAATAACTGTAGAAATTCGACGCTCTCTCAAGCGGATATCCAGGTCAGTCCCTGAAAAAGCTGAGTAATGGCGTTTATCCATCCAAAAGACACGACTGTCTGAACCATATTCTTGATAAAAGGTCCCCAAATCTCCGTATAAATTCCGCCCACTAGTTCCAATCAAATTGTGAGGAGGAAACAGCTTGCTTTCTGGATGGAAACAATCGTTTTCTTCATGAGCATCTATTGTAAAGAAGATGTAATCTCCGCGTTCAAAAGCTAATCGAGTTACCTTGCTAATGGCATCCGAAATCGCCTGAGCTGGAGCACCTGCTGTCAGCTTCCCACTATCAGCAACAAAATCTTCTGTATAGTCAATCGAAATTAAAGCCTTAGTCATTAGTAATCTCTTTTCTTCACTTCTTCAAAAATATCTGAAATCAAGACCTTAAGATAGGTTCCCTTCATTCCAAGTGAGCGACTTTCAATAATCCCTGCAGACTCAAGTTTACGAAGGGCATTGACAATCACAGAACGGGTAATTCCGATACGGTCTGCAATCACAGACGCAGTTAACTGACCTTCATTTCCATTTAATTCCCCTAAAATTGCTGAAACAGCACGGAGTTCGGAGTAAGAAAGGGTATTAACCGCCATGGTAACAGCAGTACGGCGACGGATATTTTTCTCATCTTCTTCACGCTGGAAATTAAGGAGTTGAATCCCAACAACGGTACTCGCAATCTCAACAAGAATCAAGTCCTCGTCTTCGAATTTTTTATCATTGCGCCAAATAATCAAAGAACCAAGTCGAATCCCTGATACATGAATCGGTGCAATAGTCGTCAAACCATCTGGAAAGTCGGCACGACTTTCCACAGGGAAAATACTTAAATCATGATCAACTGTCAGATTGGCTTCTGTATCGTAAATCATGTTCGCACCTTGAATGTAGTCATCTGGGAAAATCTTAGTTTGGAAGAACTGCTCTACACGATCTGTATTGGTTTTGTAACGCATGAAATAACCAAGGAGACGTCCCTTGCTATTGACGATACAGGCGTTACAGTCAATAATATCTGCCAATTGACGGGTAATCGCATTGTATGGAAGTTCTTCCTGCAACTGCTCCTCTGAGCGCTTCAGGATAGAAGTAATTTTTCTAGTTTTTTCTAATAAATGTGCCATTTTTCACCTCGAATTTAATCGCTATCATTATAACATAAACAGCTTGAATTTTCAATTATTATCTGAAAATTGCTTATTTAATTGCAATTTGAAAAAACAAGAATATTTTTAATTAAATTGCTTCTTTTCTATTGACAAGTTCCCTATTTTTGTGTATCATAATATTACAAGAAGATAATATATATATTTTTTATCTTTCTTTTCCATTCGGTCTCCTTATATAAAAAAGCGATTCATTTTGAACCGCTTTTTCTTATTTATCGCCCTTGTTACGAATAACAAAGCCTGTTTGCTTTTCACTTGAAGTATTGCGTGGTTTTTTATTATCCTTACGGTAACGTTTTTCCTTATCAAAACGATCATTGCCACGACTTCCTTTTTTGAAATCATCACGACGACCATTGCCACGGCGATCACGGTCTCGACGGTCGTCCCCACGACGGCCTCCACGACCTCCCTTAGCTTTACCACCGAAGCCATTACCTGATGGTTTAAATGGCAGTGGTTTTTCACGTGCAATCTCCACTTCAGGAAGACTATCTGGATCTTGGACAGTCAGACTCAAGATATACATTGCCAATTCTTCTGGAGTAAATTCAGCAGCTAGCTTACGAGCATCCTTGCCAAATTTCTCAAAGTTAGCACGAATGGTTTCATCTGCAAAATCGCGTTCGATTTTCTTGAGAGCTACGTGTTTTTTAGCTTGAAAGGCTTCTTCTGCACTTGCAGGTTTGAGACCTTTCATCCGTTTCTTGGTCAAGTTCTCAATAATTTGAAGGTAGCCCATTTCGTTTGGAGCAACAAAGGTAATCGACTGACCTGACTTACCAGCACGACCTGTACGACCGATACGGTGAACATAACTTTCAGGATCTTGTGGAATATCGTAGTTATAGACATGGGTCACACCTGAAATATCCAAGCCACGCGCTGCAACGTCTGTCGCAACCAAAACATCAAGATTGCCATTTTTAAAGTCACGAAGGACACGAAGACGTTTGTTTTGGTCTAGGTCTCCATGAATTCCTTCTGCACGGAAGCCACGGATTTTCAGTCCACGAGTCAATTCATCCACACGACGTTTTGTACGACCAAATACGATAGCAAGTTCTGGCTGTTCCACATCCATAAGACGGGTCATAGTATCAAATTTTTCTTGTTCCTTAACACGGATATAGTACTGGTCAACCAATTCTGTGGTCAATTCATTAGCAGCAATCTTCACGTGCTCAGGGTCTTTCATAAACTGAACACCGATACGTTTGATGGCATCTGGCATAGTTGCTGAGAAGAGCAAGGTTTGTCGATTTTCAGGGACACGGGAGATGATAGCTTCAATGTCTTCAAGGAAGCCCATGTTGAGCATTTCATCCGCTTCGTCAAGGATAAGAGTTTCAATATCTTGTAATTTCAAGGCCTTGCGTTTAATCAAGTCCAAGAGACGACCTGGAGTTCCCACCACGATATGGGCACCAGATTTAATAGCCTTAATTTGTTTTTCAATGCTTGATCCGCCATATACTGAGCGGACTTTGACTCCCTTACTACGACCAAAGCGAAAGAGTTCTTCTTGACTTTGAACAGCGAGTTCACGAGTTGGAGCGATAACCAAAGCTTGGATGGTCGCTTCTTCTGTACGGATTTTTTCAAGGGTAGGCAAGCCAAAGGCTGCAGTTTTTCCTGTACCAGTCTGAGCTTGACCGATAACGTCCTTACCTTCAAGAGCCAAGGGAATAGTTTGTTCTTGGATCGGACTGGCTTCTACAAAACCAGCTTTTTCAATCTCTGCTAGCAAATCAGCAGACAAGTTTAATTCATTAAATTTCACGTTATTCTTCTTTCTAAAGGTGGTGCGAAGCCACCCTATAGGGCTTAGTTTATACTTTTCTTTTTATGACGTATTTTCATATACTGGATATAAAATCGTGTTGCTTCTTTTCCACAAAAGAAAAGTACTGTTTTCTTTGCAACCTATCTAGTATAACACAAGACCAGAGCAAAAGATAGCCTAATTTCTCTATAAAATCATGTAAGCGGTTTTTGGCTTTCCTTTTTGATTGAACGACCTAGATAATAAGACAAAGCCAAGGCTATACTATATAAAATGAGAAAAACGAACAAGGTTTGTGTGTAAGAATGAGCCATTTTATAAGTCTCTGCTAATAAAATAGGCCCTGCTAAACCAGCCATTGCCCAAGCTGTTAAAATATATCCATGCAGAGTGGCCAATTCCTTGGTCCCAAAAATATCACTGAGATAAGCTGGAATCAATGAAAAACCAGCTCCATAGCAAGTCATCAAAATAGACATAGCGACTACAAATAAAACGGAATTTGTAAAGAGCCAAAGCGATAGAGAAAAGAAAAGATTGACAAGCAGTAATATACTAAAGGTTAGAGGGCGACCGATATAGTCAGATAAACTCGCCCAGAGCAAACGACCAAACCCATTGAAAATCCCTAAAATGCCCACCATTACTGCTGCATGACTTGTAGACAAGCCAGCCATCTCCTGTGCCATTGGCGATGCCGCTGAAATTAAGCCTAAACCACAAGCTATATTGATAAAGAAAATAATCCAAAGTATATAAAACCGATTGCTTTTCAGGGCCTGATTCGCAGCCATTCCTTGCGTCAAAAAGGCTGTTTTTTCTTTCCCTGAAACAGATAAAATTGCAAGCTCTTGCTCATTTGGACGCTTAATGAATTGTGAAGCCAGGAGCATGATAATAAAGTAACTTGCACCTAAAATATAAAAAGTTTCTACAAGCCCTACCCCTGCGATGAGATGTTGCGCTATGGGACTAGTCAATAAAGAAGCAAAACCAAACCCCATAATCGCTAAACCTGTTGCGAGACCACGTTTATCAGGAAACCATTTTATAATCGTTGACACAGGGGTAATATAGCCTGCTCCCAAACCAAGCCCACCTAAAATGCCATAAGCGAGATACAACAACCACAGCTCCTGACGGTCTATTGCAAATCCTGTTAAGATATTTCCACCTGCGTATAGAAAAGCAGATAGACTCCCCATGACTCTCGGACCAAATTTTTCTACCAAACGCCCCATAAATGCAGCCGATAATCCCAAACAAAAGATTGCTAGACTAAAGGCAAAGGCAACAGAAGCCTGATCCCATCCCGTTTTTTCAATAATAGGGTTGCGATAAACACTCCAAGCATAAGTCGAACCCAGCATTAAGTGTAAAATGACCCCAGCAAAGGCAATAATATAACGATTCAATTTCATAAAACCTCCTATTTTCGAACATTTATTCTATCTTATATAAAAATAGATAGGATTTTAGTTTATCAAGCTTGTCAAAAAATTACTAATTTTTTGTCTAGAAAACGTTTTTATCTTTTTCTGTCTTTTTCGTAGCAGAATTGTGCAAAAGTTTTTCTCTTGTGCTAGAATGAAATGCGAATAGGAGGAAGATAAATGTTAACTTATGATTTAATCGTTATCGGATTTGGTAAAGCTGGTAAAACACTAGCTGGTAAATTGGCTTCAGCTGGCAAAAAAGTTGCCCTCGTTGAACGTAGCAAAGCTATGTACGGTGGAACTTGTATCAACATCGGTTGTATCCCAACTAAAACTTTGCTAGTTGCTGCTGAAAAAGACTTGTCTTTTGAAGAAGTGATTGCTACCAAAAACACTATCACTGGTCGCCTCAACGGTAAAAACTATGCGACTGTTGCTGGTACAGGCGTAGATATCTTTGATGCGGAAGCTCACTTCCTTTCAAATAAAGTCATCGAAATCCAAGCTGGTGATGAAAAGAAAGAACTGACTGCTGAAACAATCGTCATCAACACTGGTGCTGTTTCAAACGTCTTGCCAATCCCTGGACTTGCTACAAGCAAAAACGTCTTTGACTCAACAGGTATCCAAAACTTGGACAAATTGCCTGAAAAACTTGGAATCCTTGGTGGCGGAAATATCGGTCTTGAATTTGCTGGTCTTTACAACAAACTTGGAAGCAAGGTTACAGTTCTAGATGCCTTGGATACTTTCCTACCTCGTGCAGAACCTTCCATCGCAGCTCTTGCTAAACAATACATGGAAGAAGACGGTATTGAATTGCTTCAAAATATCCGTACTACTGAAATCAAAAACGATGGTGACCAAGTGCTCCTCGTAACTGAAAACGAAACTTACCGTTTCGACGCCCTTCTCTACTCAACTGGACGCAAACCAAATGTAGAACCACTTCAACTTGAAAATACAGATATTGAACTAACTGAACGTGGTGCTATTAAAGTAGACAAACATTGTCAAACAAACGTTCCTGGTGTCTTTGCAGTTGGAGATGTCAACGGTGGCCTTCAATTTACTTACATTTCACTTGATGACTTCCGTGTTGTTTACAGCTACCTTGCTGGAGATGGCAGCTACACACTTGAAGACCGTCTCAATGTACCAAACACCATGTTTATCACACCTGCACTTTCACAAGTAGGTTTGACTGAAAGCCAAGCAGCTGATTTGAAACTTCCATACGCTGTTAAGGAAATCCCTGTTGCAGCAATGCCTCGTGGTCACGTAAACGGAGACCTTCGCGGAGCTTTCAAAGCTGTTGTTAATACTGAAACAAAAGAAATTCTTGGAGCAAGCATCTTCTCAGAAGGTTCTCAAGAAATCATCAACATCATCACTGTTGCTATGGACAACAAGATTCCTTACACTTACTTCACAAAACAAATCTTCACTCACCCAACCTTGGCTGAGAACTTGAATGACTTGTTTGCGATTTAAGTTGAGATTTAATCGTATCGAACAGCCCTCTGAGGGCTGTTTTCATTTCTGCGAAATCTCATACTCTTCGAAAATCAAATTCAAACTACGTCAGCTTCACCTTGCCGTACTCAAGTACAGCCTGCGGCTAGCTTCCTAGTTTGCTCTTTGATTTTCATTGAGTATCAAATCTGTCTTTTCCCTCTTTTATGATATAATAGAAACATGAAATTAAAAACTACTTTGGGCCTTCTTGCTGGGCGTTCTTCCCACTTTATTTTAAGCCGTCTTGGCCGTGGAAGTACGCTCCCAGGAAAACTTGCCCTTCAATTTGATAAAGATATTTTACAAAACCTAGCTAAGAACTACGAGATTGTCGTGGTCACTGGAACCAACGGAAAAACCTTGACAACTGCCCTCACTGTCGGCATTTTAAAAGAGGTTTATGGTCAAGTTCTGACCAACCCAAGCGGTGCCAACATGATTACAGGAATTGCGACAACCTTCTTAACAGCCAAATCTTCTAAAACTGGGAAAAATATTGCCGTCCTAGAAATCGACGAGGCCAGTCTATCTCGTATCTGTGACTATATCCAGCCAAGCCTTTTTGTCATCACGAATATCTTCCGTGACCAGATGGACCGCTATGGTGAGATTTACACAACTTACAAGATGATTTTGGATGCTATTCGTAAAGTGCCTACTGCCACTGTTCTCCTTAATGGAGACAGTCCACTTTTCTACAAGCCAGCTATTCCAAATCCTGTACAGTATTTTGGTTTTGACTTGGAGAAAGGCCCAGCCCAGCTGGCTCACTATAATACAGAAGGGATTCTCTGTCCTGACTGCCAAGGCATCCTCAAATATGAGCACAATACCTATGCAAACTTGGGTGCCTATATCTGTGAAGGCTGCGGATGTAAACGTCCTGATCTCGACTATCGCTTGACAGAACTAGTTGAGTTGACCAACAATCGCTCTCGCTTTGTTATTGACGGACAAGAATATGGTATCCAAATCGGTGGTCTCTACAATATCTACAACGCCCTAGCTGCGGTTGCTATCGCCCGTTTCCTCGGCGCAGATTCGCAACTCATCAAGCAGGGATTTGATAAGAGCCGTGCTGTCTTTGGACGCCAAGAAACCTTCCATATCGGTGACAAGGAATGTACCCTCGTCTTGATTAAAAATCCAGTCGGTGCGACCCAAGCTATCGAAATGATTAAACTAGCTCCTTATCCATTTAGCCTATCTGTCCTCCTTAACGCTAACTATGCAGATGGAATTGATACCAGCTGGATCTGGGATGCTGATTTTGAACAAATCACTGACATGGACATCCCTGAAATCAACGCTGGCGGTGTGCGTCATTCTGAAATCGCACGTCGTCTACGAGTAACAGGCTATCCAGCTGAGAAAATCACTGAAACAAGTAGTCTGGAGCAAGTTCTCAAGACCATTGAGAACCAAGACTGCAAGCATGCTTATATTCTGGCTACCTATACTGCTATGCTGGAATTCCGCGAACTGCTGGCTAGTCGTCAGATTGTTAGAAAGGAGATGAACTAATGGTTTATACTTCACTTTCCTCAAAAGCTGGCAATTACCCCTATCAGCTCAACATTGCCCACCTCTACGGAAATCTCATGAATACCTACGGGGACAATGGAAACATCCTCATGCTCAAGTATGTGGCTGAAAAACTGGGAGCCCATGTGACGGTTGACATCGTTTCTCTCCATGATGACTTTGATGAAAATCACTACGACATCGCCTTTTTCGGTGGCGGTCAAGACTTTGAACAAAGTATTATTGCAGACGACCTACCTGCTAAAAAAGAGAGCATTGACAACTACATCCAAAACGACGGTGTGGTTCTGGCTATCTGTGGTGGTTTCCAACTGTTGGGGCAATATTATGTTGAAGCTTCAGGCAAACGCATCGAAGGGCTAGGGGTCATGGGCCACTATACCCTCAACCAGACCAATAACCGTTTTATCGGTGACATCAAGATTCACAATGAAGATTTCGATGAAACCTACTATGGTTTTGAAAATCATCAAGGCCGTACCTTCCTTTCTGATGACCAAAAACCGCTGGGACAAGTGGTTTATGGAAATGGAAACAACGAAGAAAAGGTCGGCGAAGGGGTTCATTACAAGAATGTCTTTGGTTCCTACTTCCATGGACCTATCCTCTCTCGTAATGCCAATCTGGCTTATCGCCTAGTCACTACTGCTCTCAAGAAGAAATACGGACAGGACATCCAACTCCCTGCCTATGAGGACATTCTCAGCCAAGAAATCGCTGAAGAATACAGTGACGTCAAAAGCAAGGCTGACTTTTCTTAAAACAAGGAAAACCATATCAAAGAACTCCACATCTTGTCGGAGTTCTTTTTGTCTTTTCTTTTACCCTTCTCCCTTGCATTTTCTCTCTTTTTTTGCCAAAATAGAGGGGTAGAAAGAAGGTAGCATATGTCTAAATTACAACAAATCGTAACATATCTTGAATCAGAAAAACTAGACGTCGCTGTCGTATCTGACCCCGTCACAATCAATTACCTCACTGGCTTTTACAGTGATCCCCATGAACGCCAAATGTTCCTTTTTGTCCTAGCAAATCAGGAACCTCTCCTCTTTGTCCCAGCCCTTGAAGTAGAACGTGCTACTAGCACTGTTTCCTTCCCAGTTGTGGGCTATGTGGATTCTGAAAATCCATGGCAAAAAATGAAACATGCTCTTCCACAGCTTGATTTCAAACGTGTCGCTGTTGAGTTTGACAATCTCATCTTGACCAAATATCATGGCTTGAAAATAGTCTTTGAAACTGCTGAGTTTGAAAACCTCACTCCTCGTATCCAACGCATGCGCCTCATCAAATCAGCTGACGAAGTGCAAAAAATGATGGTTGCAGGTCTCTATGCGGACAAGGCTGTTAAGGTTGGTTTTGACAATATTTCTCTTGATAAGACTGAGACAGATATCATCGCTCAAATTGACTTTGCCATGAAACGTGAAGGTTATGAAATGAGCTTTGATACCATGGTCTTGACTGGTGATAATGCTGCAAATCCACACGGTATTCCAGCAGCTAATAAGGTTGAAAATGACGCCCTTCTCCTCTTTGACCTTGGTGTTCTGGTCAACGGCTATGCTTCAGATATGACTCGTACAGTCGCAGTCGGCAAACCTGACCAATTCAAGAAAGACATTTATAACTTGACTCTTGAAGCCCAACAAGCTGCTCTTGACTTTATCAAACCAGGTGTGACTGCCCATGAAGTGGACCATGCTGCCCGTGAGGTCATCGAAAAAGCTGGTTACGGTGAGTACTTCAACCACCGTCTTGGTCACGGTATCGGTATGGATGTCCACGAATTCCCATCTATCATGGAAGGAAACGACATGGTCATCGAAGAAGGCATGTGCTTCTCTGTTGAACCAGGTATCTATATCCCTGGTAAAGTCGGTGTTCGTATTGAAGACTGTGGTGTTGTCACTAAGAATGGATTCGAACTCTTTACAAGCACCAGCAAAGATTTGCTTTATTTTGATTAAAATTATACAAAAAAGAGCCTGAGACAAAATAGTTCTCAAACACAAAAAAGCTAGAGCTTTCCAATTGCGGAACTCTAGCTTTTTAATTTTGAGTCGTTCTCTTATTGTATTTTAGGAGGTTATTGGCCATAAGTACCAATCCCATGTCAATTCTCACTTGACGCTTGCCCCTCAGATTACATCTCTTGTAACCCAAACAAGCCTTTATCTGCCCAAAGACAGGTTCCACATCAATCTTGCGTTGAGCGAAAATCTGTCTACCTTTGGGAGATAAAAGCGCCTGGCATTCTTTCGTTTTTAAGTGCTGATAGCGTTCATTAATATAGAGTCCCTTTTGAGGAGCTGATTCAGGTTCATCAGCGTAGTAAACCTTGATTTCCTGTTGAAAGTCCGTCTGTGTTTTCTGATGTTTGATATGGTGAAAACGATAGCACCAGCCATCAGGATGTGTGTAGCTATCCTCCTTGTTATCATAGTGCCAATTACCTAAGTTTCTAGCTGACTGTTTATAGCCTCTCTTCTGTTCCTTGTCAAACATGGCATATTTAATCAGATTGTTTACCTTATTTTCATCTAAACGAAGGAGGTTCTCTTCACTTCCATATCCAGCATCTGCGACAACTGTCTTCAATTCATGTGGATAGGTTTCAAGGAATGGCAGAAGAGTCTTGGTGTCTGTCGGATTTGAGAAGATATCATAGTGAAGAACAAATTGGTTTTCAGTAGCGATTTGAAGATTATAAGCAGCCTTGAGTTGACCATTTTTCATATGATCTTCTTTCATCCGCATAAAAGTGGCATCTGGATCGGTTTTGGAAAAACTGTTACGCCCTTCAAATGTCTCCTGATAACTCTCATATTTTTCAGCACGTACTGAAAAATCATCCTTGACTTTTCGCAAGACTTTCTTGAGTTTACGACGCTGGGTTTTACGTTCATCCTTTCCTTTAACGGGTGTCTCCTCAATGTCCTGGTTCAGTTTTTCCAATTCTTCTTCAAGAACTTGAGCGAATGCAAGCAACTGCTCTGAAGAAATTGGTTCTTCTTCATCCAGCTTAATAGCCTGATGGATAAGGGGTGTGATTTCTTCTTGAAAATAGACTTGTATCTGTTCTTGAAGTTTGGCGGAGAATTTCTCTGTCGCTTTCTTCCACACGAAACTATACTTGTTGGCATTAGCTTCAATCTTAGTCCCGTCAATAAACAGACAATCTAAAGTCACTAACTCTTCCATTTTTAAGCGAAGATTGAGGTCAATGAAAAGATTACGAATGAGTTCTTCCATCCCTTCATCGACACGAAAACGATTGATGGTGCGGTAGCTGACAAGCAACTGCCCTGTTAGGTATTGCATAGCGAGATTTTCAATCATCATTTTTTCAATTTTTCGACCAGAGAAAATCCCTTGTGAATAGGCAAATAGAAGAGTAGATACAAGCATTTTAGGGTGATAAGACGGGCGACCAAAGGCATGATAGAAGGCGTGGAAGTGACAATCCTCCAAGGTATTTACCACTTTTTCAATAGTAAAGACGAGATGGTCTTGTGGCAAGAAAGAACTGATTTCTAGTGGTAAAGTTGTTTGATTTGTGTTATAGTGAATATGCATGGGATAGCCTTTCTAAATGGTTTATTAAGCAATTCTATTTTACAAAGACTATCGCAACCATGTAAAAAAGCAACGGCAAATCCGTTGCTTTTTTTGGAGATAAGGGACTAT
>CAJPJN010000020.1:0-13835 GCA_905369855.1 Streptococcus oralis
CTATAAGGGTAAATGCCGATTTAGCTCAGTTGGTAGACCAAGGTACTCGTAAAGCCTAGGTCACAGGTGAACAAATGACTGAGATTTTGAAAAAAATTTTGATATGTAGAAAAATAACCGTTAAGCCAAGTTCTTAGCGGTTATTTATGTTCTTTAATGGTGTTGATATTGCAATAATGGTTTCTGTCTTTTTGATTTTGGTAGTGATTCAATTTGATTGCTACTATTTTTGATGGTGTAAATGTTCTGATAATGTATCCCAGTTAACTACGAAACTTTTTGACTCATTTTTTAACATATGTTAAAAAATAAATTAATCCGTATTAATTTTTCTTGACTTAAATTTTTTTAATTGATATACTATTTTTCAGAGAGCTAACAATTATATATAAATGTACTACTCTATTTCCTAGATAATACTTAGTAAAACTTTTTATAACAAAGGCTAGCAAAGTTAAAGTTTTCTATCTATTGGAAGTTAAATAAATATGTAAGGAATTAAAATGAAAAAAAGTACAGTATTGTCATTAACCACAGCTGCAGTTATTTTAGCAGCATATGTCCCTAATGAGGTAGTCTTAGCAGATACATCTAGTTCTGAAGATGCTTTAAGTATCTCTGATAAAGAAAAAGTAGTAGTAGGTAAACAAAAAGAAAACAAAGAAAAACATGAAGATATTCATAATGCTATAGAAACTTCAAAGGATACTGAAGAGAAGAAAACAACAGTTATTGAGGAAAAAGAAGTTGTTAGTAAAGAATCTGTGATAGACAATAAAACTAACAATGAAAAAGCAACAATCAAAAAAGAAGATTCCAATCAATACAAAGGAGATAATGCAAACTCGTCTGCAAGTAAAGACACAGAAAATCCCAAAAAAGAAGATAGACTTGTCTATATTGCTGAATTTAAAGATAAAGAATCTGGAGAAAAAGCAATCAAGGAACTATCAAATCTTAAGAATACAAAAGTTTTATATACTTATGATACGGTTTTTAATGGTGTTGCAATAGAAACAACTCCAGATAATCTGGACAAAATTAAACTAATAGAAGGTATTTCATCGGTTGAACGATCACAAAAAGTCCAACCAATGATGAATCATGCCAGAAAGGAAATTGGAGTTGAAGAGGCTATAGATTACCTAAAATCTATCAATGCTCCATTTGGGAAAAACTTTGATGGTCGGGGTATGGTCATTTCAAACATCGATACTGGGACAGATTATAGGCATAAGGCTATGAGAATCGATGATGATGCCAAAAGCTCAATGAAATTTAAAAAAGAAGACTTAAAAGGTACTGATAAAAATTTCTGGTTGAGTGATAAAATTCCTCATGCTTTCAATTATTATAATGGTGGTAAAATTACTGTAGAAAAAGCTGATGATGGAAGCGATTATTTTGATCCACATGGGATGCATATTGCAGGAATTCTTGCGGGAAATGATACTGAAAAAGATATTAAAAACTTTAACGGAATAGATGGAATTGCTCCTAATGCACAGATCTTCTCTTATAAAATGTACTCTGACGCAGGATCTGGCTTCGCAGGAGATGAAACAATGTTTCATGCTATTGAAGATTCGATCAAACACAATGTCGATGTTGTTTCGGTATCATCTGGCTTTACAGGAACAGGTCTTGTAGGTGAGAAATATTGGCAAGCTATTAGAGCGTTAAGAAAAGCAGGCATTCCAATGGTCGTAGCTACAGGTAACTATGCGACTTCTGCTTCAAGTTCTTCATGGGATTTAGTGGCAAATAATAATCTGAAAATGACCGACACTGGAAATGTAACACGAACTGCAGCACATGAAGATGCGATAGCAGTTGCTTCTGCTAAAAATCAAACAGTTGAGTTTGATAAAGTTAACATAGGTGGAGAAAATTTTAAATACAGAAATATAGGGGCCTTTTTCGATAAGAATAAAATCACAACAAATGAAGATGGTTCAAAAGCTCCTGATAAATTGAAATTTGTATATATAGGCAAAGGTCAAGACCAAGATTTGATAGGATTGGATCTTAAGGGCAAAATTGCAGTAATGGATAGAATTTATACAAAGGATTTAAAAAATGCTTTTAAACGAGCAACGGATAAGGGCGCACGTGCCATTATGGTTGTAAATACTGTAAATTACTACAATAGAGATAATTGGACAGAGCTCCCAGCTATGGGATATGAGGAGGATGAAGGAACTACTAGTCAAGTTTTCTCAATTTCAGGAGATGATGGTGTAAAGCTATGGAATATGATTAACCCTGATAAAAAAACTGAGGTTAAAAGAAATAATAAAGAAGATTTTAAAGATAAATTGGAGCAATACTATCCAATTGATATGGCAAGCTATAATTCTAATAAACCGAATGTAGGTGACGAAAAAGAGATTGACTTTAAGTTTGCACCTGACACAGACAAAGAATTGTATAAAGAAGATGTCATCGTTCCAGCAGGATCTACATCTTGGGGACCGAGAACAGATTTGCTCTTAAAACCTGATGTCTCAGCACCTGGTAAAAATATTAAATCCACTCTCAATGTCATTAATGGGAAATCAACTTATGGTTATATGTCAGGGACTAGTATGGCAACTCCAATCGTAGCAGCTTCTACTGTTTTGATTAGACCAAAGTTAAAGGAAATGCTTGAAAGACCTGTATTGAAAAATCTTAAGGGAGATGACAAAATAGATCTTACAAGTCTTACAAAAATAGCCCTACAAAATACTGCACGGCCTATGATGGATGCGACTTCTTGGAAAGAAAAAAGTCAATACTTTGCATCACCTAGACAACAGGGAGCGGGGCTAATTAATGTTGCCAATGCTTTGAGAAATGAAGTTGTAGCGACTTTCAAAAACACAGATTCTAAAGGTTTGGTAAATTCTTATGGTTCTATTTCTCTTAAAGAAATAAAAGGAGATAAAAAATATTTTACAATTAAGCTTCACAATACATCAAACAGACCTTTGACCTTTAAAGTTTCAGCATCTGCTATAACTACAGATGCTCTAACTGACAGACTAAAACTGGATGAAACATATAAAGACGAAAAATCTCCAGATGGGAAGCAAATTGTTCCAGAAATCCACCCAGAAAAAATCAAAGGAGCAAATATCACATTTGAGCATGACACCTTCACTATAAGCCCAAATTCTAGCTTTGATTTAAATGCGGTTATAAACGTTGGAGAGGCTAAAAACAAAAATAAATTTGTAGAATCATTTATTCATTTTGAGTCAGTGGAAGAAATGGAAGCTCTAAACTCTAACGGGAAGAAAACAAACTTCCAACCTTCTTTATCGATGCCTCTAATGGGATTTGCTGGGAATTGGAACCATGAACCAATCCTTGATAAATGGGCCTGGGAAGAAGGTTCAAAATCAAAAACAATGGAAGGTTATGATGATGATGGTAAACCAAAAATTCCAGGAACCTTAAATAAGGGAATTGGTGGAGAACATGGTATAGATAAATTTAATCCAGCAGGAGTTATACAAAATAGAAAAGATAAAAATACAACATCCCTAGATCAAAATCCAGAATTATTTGCTTTCAATAACGAAGGGATCAACGCACCATCATCAAGTGGTTCTAATATTGCTAAAATTTATCCTTTAGATTCAAATGGAAATCCTCAAGATGCTCAACTTGAGAGAGGATTAACACCTTCTCCACTTGTATTAAGAAGTGCAGAAGAAGGAATGATTTCAATAGTAAATACAAATAAAGAGGGAGAAAATCAAATAGACTTAAAAGTCATTTCGAGAGAACACTTTATTAAAGGAATTTTAAACTCTAAAAGAAATGATGCAAAGGGAATCAAATCTTCTAAACTAAAAGTTTGGGGTGATTTGAAGTGGGATGGACTCATCTATAACCCTAGAGGTCGAGAAGAAAATGCACCAGAAAGTAAGGATAACCAAGATCCAGCTACTAAGATAAGAGGTCAATTTGAACCGATTGCAGAAGGTCAATATTTCTATAAATTTAAATATAGATTAACTAAAGATTACCCATGGCAGGTTTCCTACATTCCAGTAAAAATTGATAATACAGCTCCTAAAATTGTTTCGGTTGATTTTTCAAATCCTGAAAAAATTAAGTTGATTACAAAGGATACTTATCACAAGGTCAAAGATCAATACAAGAATGAAACCCTATTTGCGAGAGATCAGAAAGAACATCCTGAAAAATTTGACGAGATTGCAAACGAAGTTTGGTATGCTGGCGCCGCTCTGGTTAATGAAGATGGAGAGGTTGAGAAAAATCTTGAAGTAACTTACGCAGGTGAGGGTCAAGGAAGAAATAGGAAACTTGACAAAGACGGAAATACCATTTATGAAATTAATGGTGCAGGAGATTTAAGAGGAAAAATCATTGAAGTCATTGCATTAGATGGCTCTAGCAATTTCACAAAGATTCATAGAATTAAATTTGATGATCATGCTGATGAAAAGGGGATGATTTCCTATTATCTAGTAGATCCTGATCAAGATTCATCTAAATACCAAAAGCTTGGAGAGATTTCCGAATCTAAATTTAAAAATTTAGAAAATAGAAAAGAGGATAGTCTTAAAAAAGATACAACTGAGGTAGAACATCATCAAGGAAATGAAGAGTCTATCGAAGAAAAATCTAGCTTGACTATTCATAAAACTATTTCAACAATTAGAGACTTTGAAAGCAAAGATTTAAAGAAACTCATTAAAAAGAAATTTAGAGAAGTTGATGACTTTACAAGTGAAACTGGTAAGAGAACAGAGGAATACGATTATAAATACGATGATAAGGGAAATATCATTGCTTATGACGATGGTAGTGCCTTAGAATATGAAACTGAAAAACTTGACGAAATCAAATCAAAAATTTATGGTGTTCTAAGCCCGTCTAAAGATGGACACTTTGAAATTCTTGGAAAGATAAGTAATGTTTCTAAAAATGCCAAGGTATATTATGGTAATAAATATAAATCGATAGAAATCAAAACGACCAAGTATGATTCCCACTCAAAAACGATGACATTTGATTTATACGCTAATATTAATGATATTGTGGATGGATTAGCTTTTTCAGGAGATATGAGATTCTTTGTTAAAGATGATGATCAGATAAAAGCTGAAACTAAAATTAGAATGCCTGAAAAAAATAAGGAAACTAAAACAGAATATCCCTATGCATCAAGTTATGGGAATGTAATAGAATTAGGAGAAGGAGATCTTTCAAAAAATAAACCAAACAATTTAACGGAAATGGAATCTGGTAAAATCTATTCTGATTCAGAAAAACAACAATATCTATTAAAGGATAACATCATTCTAAGAAAAGGCTATGCACTAAAAGTGACTACCTATAATCCTGGAAAAACGGATATGTTAGAAGGGAATGGAGTCTATGACAAGGAAGATATAGCAAAAATCCAAAAGGCCAATCCTAATCTAAGAGTCTTATCAGAAAAAATAATTTATGCTGATAGTAGAAATGTTGAAGATGGAAGAAGTACTCAATCAGTATTAATGTCGGCTTTGGACGGCTTTAACATTGTAAGGTATCAAGTGTTTACATTTAAAATGAATGATAAAGGGGAAGCAATCGATAAAGATGGAAATCTTGTGACAGATTCTTCTAAACTGGTATTATTTGGTAAGGATGGTAAAGAGTACACAGGAGAGGATAAGTCCAATGTAGAAGCTATAAAAGAAGATGGTTCTACGTTATTTATTGATGCAAAACCAGTAAATCTTTCAATGGACAAGAACTACTTTAATCCATCTAAATCTAATAAAATTTATGTACGAAATCCAGAATTCTATTTAAGAGGTAAGATTTCTGATAAGGGTGGTTTTAACTGGGAGTTGAGAGTTAATGAATCGGTTGTAGATAATTATTTAATCTATGGAGATTTACACATTGATAACACTAGAGATTTTAACATTAAGCTTAATGTTAAAGACGGTGACATCATGGACTGGGGAATGAAAGACTATAAAGCAAACGGATTCCCAGATAAGGTAACAGATATGGATGGAAATGTTTATCTTCAAACTGGCTATAGCGATTTGAATGCGAAAGCGGTTGGAGTACACTATCAATTTTTATATGATAATGTTAAACCAGAAGTAAACATTGATCCTAAGGGAAATACTAGTATTGAATATGCTAAGGGAAAATCTGTAGTCTTTAATATCAATGATAAAAGAAATAATGGATTCGATGGTGAGATTCAAGACAAACATATTTATGTAAATGGAAAAGAATACAAATCATTTGATGATATTAAACAACTAACAGATAAGACACTAAACATTAAGATTGTTGTAAAAGATTTTGCAAGAAATACAACCGTAAAAGAATTCATTTTAAACAAAGATACGGGAGAGGTGAGCGAACTAAAACCTCAGATGGTAACTGTGACCATTCAAAATGGAAAAGAAATGAGTTCAACGATAGTGTCGGAAGAAGATTTCATTTTACCTGTCTATAAGGGTGAATTAGAAAAAGGATATCAATTTGATGGCTGGGAAATTTCTGGTTTCGAAGGAAAAAAAGACACTGGCTATGTTCTTAATCTATCAAAAGATACCCTTATAAAACCTGTATTCAAGAAAATAGAGGAGAAAAAGGAGGAGGAAAATAAACCTACTTTTGATGTATCCAAAAAGAAAGATAAGCCACAGGTAAATCCTAGTCAATTAAATCAAAGTCATAGAAAAGGGGACTTACAAAGAGCAAATCATTCACAAAAATCTGATTCAACTAAGGATGTTACAACTACAGTTCTTGATAAAAACTTTGAAAATAAGAAGGAAGTCCATCTTAATGAACAAGAGAATATAGCTAATAAACATACTAACATTGATAGTAAGTCGGATACTAACCATTCTGACAAGTTGCCAAAAACCGGAACAGTTAGAGCAGTTCTTACACCATTCATTGCTGGAATATTGTTTATAGTAGGAGCACTTCTTGGATTGAAGAAAAAAGATCAAGATTAAGATTAAGACAAAAGGTATAGACGAAAAAATGGCTTATGTATTGAGATAGTGTGATGATGAAACAGTTTTGTGAAAATAGCCATTTATAACTCAATTATTTAGTTTACTTTACTATTGATACTCTTTTTGGATTTATTAATGGACTTAGTTTCGATAACTAATAAATTGATTGAAAGGGTTAGTATTGACAAATATTGATAACATTGATTAGAAAATAGAGTCTATCAAAATTTAAAGGCTAATAGAGGTGATGAGACAATTTCAAGGAATTAAGTAGCGTTTGGTTGCTTAATTCCTTTTTATTTGGGAGGAAGTTTTTCACCTGATTCCTTATTTTATCGCTATTATTCAACCACTTAGACCGATATAGCGACCAGATAGGCAAAAGAACTTGTTCTTGAAAATGACCTCTGTTATAATGATTTTTGTGAGGAACAGGAGGAGTCACTATCAGATAAGTCAAGTTCCTAAAAAAGAAATTGGAGATAAAGAAATGAAAAAATTATTGGGGATTGTATTTTTACTAGCAGCAGCGACAGTAGTGTATTTTGGTTCTGTTGGCTGACCAAGTTTGGATGTTAACCTCTGGTTATTGATTCCGGTGGGTCTGTTCCTCTTTTTCACTCTAGAGAATCTTTTGAAAAAAGACTACAAGGCTAGTCTGATGTGTTTCATTATTGCCTTTATCATCGCAAATGCGATTTTGGACCTTTTGTCAATTTCAAGTGGCTTGGTGATTGGAGCAGGTGTGCTGACTTGTGTAGGTATTGGTTACCTCTTTCCTGATAAAGAAGGAAAATAATACTCTTCGAAAATCTCTTCAAACCACGTCAGCTTCCATCTGCAACCTCAAAACAGTGTTTTGAGCAATTTGCGGCTATCTTCCTAGTTTGTTTTTTGATTTTCATTGAGTATAAGAATTATTAAAAAAGATATAAAGAAAAAACACTTCAATCACTGTATTTCAGTTTGATTGAGGTGTTTTCGATTGAGTTTTTTTATTTCTGAGCCATCAATTCAACAATCATCTCGATATACATGACAAGGGTTAATAAGAATCCTGCACGCCAGAAGAATTTGATGAATTTAGGATAGTAAAAGCTACGTTTTTTCAAAAGGAAGAAAAAGACGAGAATAATGGCTAGGAGTGAGAGGGCTAGCCCCAGTCTAGGGAGGAAATTATGGGTGAAGGTTTTAGCTGTAATCAAGTAATACTCAAATACTAAAACTGGAAAAGCCAAATCCGCAAAGTTTCGTCCTAGTTTTTTTAATCTAAAAAGTTTGGTTATGATAATGCAGACTACCAAGGTCAGTATCAATAATAAAATAGATGCTAATTTCATTAAAATCATACCCATATTGTATCATAAAAAATGGCTAATGGAAACGAGAAACAGAGGAATTTATAGGAAAGTCAGGCTTTTGAGATTGTGAGTGTTTTTTGTTATAATGAAGGTTATGAAATCTTATAATACCTTGAATGATTATTATCGAAAACTTTTTGGAGAAAAGACCTTTAAAGTCCCTATTGATGCGGGATTTGACTGTCCCAATCGTGATGGAACTGTGGCTCATGGGGGCTGTACTTTTTGTACGGTTTCAGGTTCTGGAGATGCTATCGTAGCACCTGATGCCCCCATCCGTGAGCAATTTTATAAGGAAATTGACTTTATGCACCGCAAGTGGCCAGATGTTCAGAAGTATCTGGTTTATTTTCAAAATTTTACCAACACCCATGAAAAGGTGGAAGTGATTCGGGAACGCTATGAGCAGGCTATCAACGAGCCAGGTGTAGTGGGAATTAATATCGGAACACGCCCTGACTGTTTACCAGACGAAACCATCGAATATTTGGCTGAATTATCGGAGCGCATGCATGTGACGGTTGAATTGGGTTTGCAGACCACTTATGAAACAACCTCTGATCTGATTAACCGTGCCCATTCTTATGAATTGTACGTGGAAACGGTCAAGCGTTTGAGAAAGTATCCCAAGATTGAGATTGTTTCTCATTTGATCAATGGCTTGCCTGGTGAAACCCATGAGATGATGGTTGAAAATGTCCGCCGCTGTGTCACCGATAATGATATTCAAGGAATTAAACTGCATTTGCTTCACCTGATGACTAATACACGTATGCAACGAGATTACCATGAGGGACGTTTGCAGTTGATGAGCCAGGACGAATATGTTAAGGTCATCTGTGACCAACTGGAAATCATTCCCAAGCATATCGTCATCCATCGAATTACAGGAGATGCGCCTAGAGATATGCTGATTGGTCCTATGTGGAGCCTCAATAAATGGGAAGTCCTTAATAGTATTGAGATGGAGATGCGACGTCGTAGAAGCGTTCAAGGATGCAAGGCTGTAAAACAGGAGTTTGAAAATGAAAAGACCACTTGAAATGGCACATGATTTTTTAGCTGAGGTTGTAACTCAGGATGATATCGTAGTGGATGCGACTATGGGAAATGGCCATGACACGCTTTTTCTGGCCAAGCTAGCCAAGCAAGTCTATGCCTTTGATATTCAGGAGCAAGCCTTGGAGAAGACCCAAGAGCGTTTGGACCAGGCTAGAATGACAAATGCCCAGTTGATTTTACAAGGTCATGAAACACTGGACCAGTTTGTGACAGAAGCCAAGGCAGGGATTTTTAATCTGGGCTATTTGCCGTCAGCTGATAAGTCAGTCATTACCCAACCTCAGACAACGATTGAAGCATTAGAAAAGCTGTGTCATTTGCTTGTCAAAGGGGGACGGATTGCTATCATGATCTACTATGGTCATGAAGGAGGCGACCTCGAGAGGGATGCTGTCTTGGATTTTGTCAGTCAGTTGAACCAACAAGAGTACACAGCTGCCATTTACCGAACTTTAAACCAAGTCAACAACCCACCATTTTTAGTGATGATTGAAAAATTAGAGAGATATAGACATGGATAAACAATACCTACGTGAAAAGCTGGATGCCATGCGCCAGAATTTTGTTGAATCAACCCACCATGAACGAGCGGTAGGCGTGCTAGATCAAGCGCATATGAGCAAAAAAATGCTTAAAATCAAGAAAAAATTAGTTGCTCTTGAAATGGAACGGTGCCAGAGAAAAATTGAGCACAAAGACTGTTCCAAGATTGACCAAAAAATCAAAGAGCAGAAGGAGATATTTGAATCCTGTTGTAAAAAAGATTAAGGAGGTCTTGCGTGGAATTACTGATTTACCTCATCCTATTTTTACTGGTCTTGATTGTCTCAAGTACAACCAATAAGCTCCTGCCTTTTTTGCCCCTTCCTTTGGTGCAGATTCTTTTGGGAATTGTGATTGGACTCTTTTTACCCAATACCGATTTTCATCTCAATACAGAGTTGTTTTTGGCTCTGGTTATCGGGCCCTTGCTTTTCCGAGAGTCGGAGGAAGCAGATATTACGGCTATTTTAAAACACTGGCGAATCATTGTTTATCTCATATTTCCAGTGATTTTCATCTCGACCCTGAGTTTGGGTGGCTTGGCCCATCTTCTTTGGCTCAGTCTTCCCTTGGCGGCTTGCTTGGCCGTTGGGGCAGCCCTTGGACCTACGGACTTGGTGGCCTTTGCCTCTCTTTCAGAGCGTTTTAGTTTTCCTAAGCGCGTGTCCAATATCCTTAAGGGTGAAGGACTCTTGAATGATGCTTCTGGTTTGGTTGCCTTTCAGGTAGCTTTGACAGCTTGGACAACAGGAGCCTTTTCCCTTGGGCAAGCGAGTAGTTCGCTCATCTTTTCAATCCTAGGCGGTTTTTTGATTGGATTTTTAACAGCCATGACCAACCGTTTCCTCCATAGCTTCTTGCTAAGTGTGAGAGCAACGGATATTGCTAGTGAGCTCCTTCTGGAATTGAGTTTGCCTCTGGTGACCTTCTTCCTGGCAGAAGAAGTCCACGTTTCAGGGATTATTGCCGTTGTAGTTGCTGGGATTTTAAAGGCAAGCCGTTTTAAGAAAATTACGCTCCTCGAAGCCCAAGTGGATACGGTGACCGAGACGGTTTGGCATACAGTGAATTTTATGCTCAACGGTTCTGTCTTTGTGATTTTAGGGATGGAGTTAGAAATGATAGCAGAACCTATCTTGACCAATCCAATCTATAATCCCTTACTTTTATTGCTATCTCTTGTCGCCCTTACCTTTGTCCTCTTTGCTATTCGTTTTGTCATGATCTATGGCTATTATGCCTATAGAACCAGACGACTCAAGAAAAAGCTAAATAAGTATATGAAGGACATGCTTCTTTTGACCTTCTCAGGTGTCAAAGGAACGGTGTCGATTGCTACGATCCTTCTGATACCAAGTAATCTAGAGCAGGAGTATCCTCTCTTACTTTTCCTCGTTGCAGGTGTGACGCTTGTAAGCTTTTTAACAGGTCTCTTGATCCTGCCTCATCTTTCTGATGAACAGGAAGAAAGCAAGGATTATCTCATGCATATCGCCATTTTGAACGAGGTTACTTCGGAGTTAGAAAAAGAACTTGAAACTCATAAGAATAAGCTCCCTCTCTATGCAGCTATTGACAATTATCATGGACGAATAGAGAATCTTATCTTGAGTCAAGAAAATAAGGGGGCTCAAGAAGACTGGGAGACCTTGAAACTTCTCATCCTCAGTATTGAAAGTGATGGTTTAGAACAGGCTTACGAAGAGGACAAGATGAGTGAGCGTGCCTATCGAGTCTACCAACGTTATTTGAAAAACATGGAACAAAGTATCAATCGCAAGTTTGCTTCACGATTGACCTATTATTTCCTTGTTTCCTTGCGGATTTTACGTTTTCTCCTTCACGAAGTCTTTACTTTTGGAAAGACCTTTCGCAGTTGGAAAAATGAAGAATCACAGAAACTCAGAGCCCTTGACTATGACCAAATTGCAGAGCTCTATCTAGAAAATACAGAGATGATTATCGAAAGTTTGGAGAACCTAAAAGGGGTTTATAAGAGTTCTTTAATCAGCTTCATGCAGGATTCTCGTCTCCGAGAAACAGCTATCATTACCAGTGGTGCCTTTGTCGAACGCGTTATCAATCGTGTCAAGCCCAACAATATCGATGAAATGCTGAGAGGCTATTATCTGGAGCGCAAGTTGATTTTCGAATACGAAGAAAAACGATTGATTACGGCCAAGTATGCCAAGAAATTACGACAAAATGTGAATAACTTAGAGAACTATTCTCTGAAGGAAGCTGCCAATACTCTGCCTTATGATATGATGGAATTGGTAAGAAGAAATTAATCAAGATTGTAAGTGAAGGAGTGTGACATGAAGAAGTGGTGGAAAGAGCTGATAGACAAGCCTTTAGTAAAAGCTTTTTTGCATTATTATCAAGCATCAGATAGTGAGTTGACCAGTGTCGCAGTAGCCTACTATTGGTTGATTTCGATTTTTCCCCTGCTTTTGGTGGTGGTCAATATCCTCCCTTATTTTCAAATTCCAGTTTCTAATTTTTTGAAGGTTGTCAATGAATTCTTGCCCGATACCATGTATGATGTGGTTGCAAAGATTATTACAGAGGTGCTAACCCAACCTTCAACAGGCTTATTGAGTTTTGCGGTTTTGTCAGCCCTCTGGACCTTTTCAAAATCCATGAACTTTCTGCAGAAAGCCTTTAATAAAGCTTACGGAGTAGCAAAAAATCGTGGAATGATTTCCCATCAGCTCATGAGTTTGTTTGTCAGTTTTGGTCTGCAGATTCTCTTTGCCTTAGCTCTTTTTCTAAGTGTCTTTGGTCGCATGCTCCTCAACCTTATCAAAAGCTATTGGAAATCGGATAGTCCTCTCTTTGATTATCTGCAAGACCTAACAGGCCCCTTGGTCTATGCTTTGATTTTTGCAATCTTGGTCATGCTTTATTATTTCCTGCCTAATGTCAAAGTCCGACGGATTCGTTCTGTATTGCCAGGTAGCACCTTTGTCTTGTTGACTCTGGTCTTACTGCTCAATATCTTTTCAGTCTATGTCAACAATTATGTCAATCACCTAGTGGACGTCCGTTTTTTCAGTTCCGTCGTCGTGGTGGTCATGATGTTCTGGTTTATTCTCATCGCTAAGATTTTGATTGTCGGAGCAGTGATCAATGCCAGTGTTCAGAGTTTGAAAGATCCGAGTTTGAGAACAGACTAACGAATTTTTAATTCATTACAAAACGCATAATATCAGGCTTTATAAAACCTTGATAATATGCGCTTTTTTGATTGTAAAAATTAATAAATAAACATGGCATCGCCAAAACTAAAGAAGCGGTAGTGTTCTTGAATGGCATGGTGGTAGGCATCTAAGACTAATTCACGACCTGCAAAGGCAGAAACCAACATGACCAGAGTTGATTTTGGCAGGTGGAAGTTGGTTGAAAAAGCATCAACAACCTTCCAATCGTATCCAGGCTTGATAAAAATATTGGTCCAGCCAGAGTCGGCTTGAATCTGCCCCTGGAATTTACTGCCAATTGTCTCCAAGGTGCGAATAGATGTCGTGCCGACTGCAATGCCACGGCCGCCCTTAGCTTTGACCTGACGGAGTGTCTGGGCAGCTTCCTCGGACAGACTGTAAAATTCGGAGTGCATCTCGTGATCATCTAAGCTGTCTACAGAAACCGGTCGGAAAGTTCCCAGTCCGACATGAAGGGTGAGATAGACCAGCTTGACTCCCTTGGCAGCAATCTGCTCCAATAGCTCTTCTGTGAAATGAAGTCCGGCAGTTGGCGCAGCAGCAGAGCCATTTTCTTTAGCATAGACAGTCTGGTAGCGTTCGCGGTCTGCAAGTTTTTCGTGGATATAAGGCGGAAGCGGCATTTCTCCCAAACTTTCCAAGAC
>CAJPJN010000021.1:0-13834 GCA_905369855.1 Streptococcus oralis
TCGCAATAGAGCTTCACGCGTTGCAGCATTCCCTTTCATCTGAAGGGTAATCGGGCTGGGTGCTACGTCTACCACTGTTGCACGGAAAGGTTGAATAATGGCTAGAATCTCAGCACGCTTCTCTGCTGGCGCTGACATCTTAACCAAAATCACCTCGCGCTCCAAGTGTGGTTTATCCGTAATATCACGAATGCGAATCACATCAATCTGACGATTGAGTTGCTTGATGATTTGCTCCACTTCATCATGTGAAGCCACATCAATAATAATGGTGATACGCGATACATTCGGATCTTCTGTTGCTCCAACAGAAATGCTTTCGATATTAACCTGACGGCGAGACAGGACACCGGTAAAGCGATTGAGGACTCCTGAACGATTTTGTAGTTTTGCTGTTAACATTCTACGCATGGAACTTCACCCCCAACATCTCATGATTACTCTTACCAGCTGGCACCATTGGCAACACCTGCTCCTTACGAGAAATATCTACCTCGATTAGCATAGGAACATCCTCAGTGATGACTTCAAGATCTTGAGCCAAGGTCTCAGGATTGTCAAACTTATAGTTTTTAATACCGTAAGCTTGCGCCATCAATTGGAAATCAGGAAGGGTATCAAAGACCGATTCTGATGTTCTGCCTTCATAGAAGGATTCCTGCCACTGGCGAACCATTCCAAGTGAGTGGTTGTTCAGCATAACCACCTTGATTGGCACCTTGTAAATGTTCAAAATAGCCAATTCCTGGTTAGTCATTTGGAAACCGCCATCCCCAACAAACAAGACTACTTCCTTATCTGGGTTAGCAATTTTAGCTCCAATTGCTGCTGGAATTCCAAATCCCATGGTTCCCAAACCACCTGAAGTCACTAACTGACGTTCATTTTGGTAGGGATAATACTGAGCTGTCCACATTTGGTGTTGACCAACGTCTGTTACCACAATGGCATCTCCATTCGTCAATTCACCAATTCGTTCAATAACAGCTTGCGGCTGAACCACACGCTCTTTCTTATCATAAGAACGAACGCGGTTCTTGTCTTTAGTGACTTTTTCAATCCATTTTTCAGTATTGTTATGAACTGTTGGTTCGGCCAGCAACATTTGCAAGGCTTTCTTAGCATCTCCAACTACTGGAATATCCGCACTGATAATCTTGCCAATCTCAGCTGGGTCAATATCAATGTGGGCAACCTTAGCATTCTTAGCGAAAGTCTTAGGATTCCCCGTCAAGCGGTCATCGAAACGGCAACCAATACTAATCATAAAATCAGCTTCTGTCATGGCAATATTAGCTGCGAAAGACCCGTGCATGCCTCCCATTCCAAGGAAGAGTGGATGACTCGTTGCAATCGTTCCTTGTCCCAAAAGACTGGTTACCACTGGAATTTGATAGCGTTCTGCAAATTCATTTAATTCTGCAGCTGCTTCAGCATAACTAATTCCACCACCAGCTAGCAAGACTGGCTTTTTAGCCTTGGATAATTGCTTCAAGATTTTCTTGATTTGCATATCATTTGGCTCAAGAGTCGGCTGATAGCTTGGTAGGTTCACTTCTGGTGAATAGATGAAGTCTGTTTCTAAAGCAGATACGTCTTTAGGTAGGTCAATGACGACTGGCCCTGGACGGCCTGTAGTTGCGATATGGACAGCTTCCGTAATGATACGCGGAATATCAGCTGTCTCACGAACTTGGTAATTGTACTTAGTGATTGGCATGGTAATTCCCACGATGTCTGCCTCCTGAAAGGCATCTTTCCCAATCCCTGCTCGCGCCACCTGACCTGTAAAGACCAAAAGGGGAACGCTATCGCTCATGGCATCTGCAATCCCTGTAATGGCATTTGTTGCTCCTGGTCCACTAGTGACGACGGCAACACCCAACTTTCCAGTTGATTTGGCATAACCTTCAGCTTCATGCAAACAACCTTGCTCATGGCGTCCTAGAATGTGGCGAATGCCTTTAAAATTATATATCGCATCATAAAAAGGCAAGACCGCACCACCAGGATAACCAAAGATGGTATCAATTCCTAAATCACGAAGTGTTTCCAAAACTAGGTCCGACCCCGTCTTAGGAGATTCTAAACTGATTTTCTCCATTGTTCCCCTTTCTCTTCTCTTAAAAATAACTTGTTACTATCATACCATTTTTTCAAAATTTTTCAAGAGAAAAGAAGAAATTTTCTGAATTTTCTATTTTAACGTTTATTTATGAATGTTATTTTTGTTTTTATTAAAAAGATACCGATTTCATTATTTAAAAAAGAAAAAAAGAACTGATTTCTCAGTCCTTCATTAATCTTATTCCACACTAAATAGGTATGGGTAAACTGGTTGTTGGCCTTGGTGAATCTCTACTTCAACATCTTCGAATTCTTCTGCGATTTCTTGGGCAATTTCATTGGCAAGTTCTTCGCTTCCGTCTTCACCAACATAGAAGGTGACGATTTCACTATCTTCATCCAACATATGTTTCAATGTTTCAGTCAAGGTTTGGTGCATGTCAGGGTTTGACACGAGAATTTTCCCATCAACCATACCAAGATTATCGTTTTCATGGATTTCCAAGCCATCAATGGTTGTATCACGAACGGCTGTTGTGACGCTTCCACTAACGACATCGCTAAGAGCAGCAGTCATACGCTCTTGGTTTTCTTCGATGGATTTGCTTGGATCAAAGGCAAGAAGACTTGTCAAACCTTGAGGAAGAGTACGAGCTTCCACCACTACTGCTGGTTGCTCCAAAACTTCTGCTGCAGATTGAGCTGCCATGAAGATGTTCTTGTTATTTGGCAGGAAGATGATGTTACGAGCGTTGACCTGTTCAACAGCCTTGATAAAGTCTTCTGTTGAAGGGTTCATAGTTTGACCGCCTTCGATAACATAATCCACACCTTGAGAACGGAAGATATCTGCTAGACCTTTACCAGCCACCACAGCAATCAAAGCATACTCTTTTTCTTCAGCTGGTTTGCTAACTTGAGCAGCTTCTTTTTCAACCTGTGCTTCGTGTTGGTTACGCATATTGTCAACTTTTACCTTGACCAAGCTACCATATTTAAGACCTTCTTGCATAACAAGTCCTGGATCTTCTGTATGGACATGGACTTTGACAATTTCATCATCGTTGACAACAAGGAGGGAATCCCCAAGTTCATTCAAGTAGTTACGGAATTCGTCGTAGTCAAAATCTTTGGCATAGGTTGGACCTTGCTTAAGAGCTACCATGATTTCAGTACAGTAACCAAACGTGATATCTTCAGTCGCTACGTGACCCGCTACAGACTTATGATGTTCTGCATTGATCATTTCACTCATGTTGGCAGGAGTCGCTACAAAGTCCTCAGATGCAATATATTCGCCAGTAAGGGCTGAAAGGAAACCTTCATAGATGAAGACCAGTCCTTGACCACCTGAGTCCACAACGCCAACTTCTTTCAATACTGGAAGCATGTCTGGCGTTTTAGCTAGAGCTGTTTTAGCACCTTCCAAGGCTGCGCGCATGACTTCAACAGCGTCATCTGTTTGCTCAGCTTTTTTCTTAGCACCGATAGCAGCCCCACGAGAAACTGTCAAAATCGTTCCTTCAACTGGTTTCATCACTGCCTTATAGGCAACTTCCACACCTGATTGGAAGGCAAGGGCCAAGTCTTGACCTGTTAACTCGTCTTTATCCTTGATAGCTTGTGAAAATCCACGGAAAAGCTGAGACGTAATAACTCCTGAGTTCCCACGCGCACCCATCAAAAGACCTTTAGCAAGAATGCTCGCTACCTCTCCAACTGTAGAAGCTGGCTTGTCTGCAACTTCTTTAGCTCCATTTTCAATGGTCATTCCCATATTTGTTCCAGTATCTCCATCTGGAACTGGAAAGACGTTTAATGAATTGACATATTCAGCTTGCTTATTCAAGCGAGTTGATGCAGCCTGCACCATTTCTTGAAATAAGCTAGTAGTAATTTTTGACACGGTTATTCTCCTACAACTTTGATATTTTGAATGTAGACATTTACAGTCTGAGCAGTAATTCCAAGTTGGTTTTCCAAACTAAAACGAACACGCTCTTGAATGTTTTTTGACACTTCGCTAATCTTTGTTCCGTAGCTCAACACGGTATATACATCAACTGCAATACTGCCATCTTCGGCCGCCTTTACAACGACACCTTTGGAATAATTTTCCTTACCTAGAAGGGCTTGGAAATTATCTTTGAGGGCATTTTTACTAGCCATACCGACCACACCAAAAATCTCAGTTGCTGCTCCACCTACGACGGTTGCAATCACTTCATCTGTTAGTTCGATTTGACCATCTTTTGTATTAATTTTTACAGTCATCCTTTTTACCTCAACTAGTTGATACTCTATTTTATCATATTTCAGCCCAAGTGTAAAAGCAGAATACTGTATCAGCGGATATTTACTCTATTTTTCAAATGATTTTATATCTACAATAAAAGAAAAAAGACCCTAAGGTCTCCTTACTTTTATTATTAAACGCGTTCAACTTTACCTGATTTCAAAGCACGAGCTGAAGCCCAAACTTTTTTAGGTTTACCATCGATAAGAACAGTAACTTTTTGAAGGTTTGGTTTTACGGCACGTTTTGTTTGGTTCATCGCGTGTGAACGGTTGTTTCCTGATACAGTCTTACGACCTGTAAAGTAACATACTTTAGCCATTGTGTTTTCCTCCTATTAGATCTAATATAGCGGATGTGCTAGCACCACATACCGTACTATGTTATCACACTTTCTTCATTTTTGCAAGGGAATTGGAAGATTTTTTTATTTAACGTAGACAATTCCCAACTTCCCAAAGGCCACATCTCCACGGATAATCAAGGTTTTGCTGGTTGGGGCTAGAGGAGTATCTGCCTTGGCTACGCCACAGAAAGTTTCTACCTTTAAATCAACTCTCCAATGTTGAGGAACATAGATAACTGCATTGCCAAAACCAACTTCAACTTGGTCTTCTACCAATTCTTGGTCTTGCTTGTAGAAAGTCCCAGTCCCAAAAGCGACTTCCTTATCTGTAAGAATGGTCTTTTTACCATCATACCACCATTTTTTCCCATTCCAAGTTCTGTTAGAATGAGTGAGTGCGCTGACACCCATTACGATTAAAATACTTGCCCAGAACAATGACTGATTGGGAATTGGTAAAATGCCATAAAAGTGGTTAGCAATCATTAAGGCCACTAGGGCTGTAAAAGAGGCTGAAGTTAAGTGACGACGCAACAAAGCTCCAACTGATTGGTAGGCAAAAAAAGCAATACCAAGCAAGGGCCAAATTTGCCCTCCAAGAGAAGGGATTCCAAAATTTCCTTGTAATAATATTAAAGCCGCCAAAATGAGCAACACAATACCAAATGCTTTCTTTTTCATCTCATTACCTCATGTTTCTTAGATTTTCTTTTAGGAGGGATTGGTAATGTCATGAGACATGAACCTCCTTATGGGTCTGATAAAAGGAAATGGTGCCCGTTCCTGAAAAGGACTTGTCCACCGAATAGATTTGCCGAATATTAGCGATAGTTGACTTGGATACTCGACTAAAATAGCGAGGAAGGATAGACTCTAACTCATAGAGTTTGAGCCGAACTTCGTAGGCATCTTTCTGGGTATGGGCGTAAATCTTGTTCCCCTCTGTTTCAAAGAAAAGAATTTCCGACAAGTCCAGATAATATTCACCCGTCCCCTTGTAAAAAATCAACCTAGGAGACTTGGATTCTTGCAAGAGGCGCTGTAAATCCGCAATCTCATCTGTCAAAGCCGCTGCCTTGATGACAATTTCAGTTTCCTCTAAATTGCTGTCAATTTCGATTCGTAACTTCATTCCATCTCCTTTCTGACTCTACTATATCAAAGCTAAAATAAGAAAACAAGAGCAAAAAAGCAAGTGGTTACTTTAGACTTGTAAGTGGTTGTAGGACCGCCTTAACTTACAGGTCAAAATAGAAAGAAAAGCACACCCCACACAAGAGCACAAATATAACCAACCACTACATCCTTGGGATAATGCACACCACCTAGGACTCTCACTAGACCGAGGAGAGCTGATAAGACCAATAAGATAATCCCTAGAGATAAACTAGCATGAAGGCAAGCCATGGAGATAATGGTTGCTGAAAAGACATGACGACTGGGCATAGACTGACCAGGACTATCTCTGTCAAGCAGAGGTTTAATATCCCATTCCTCATAAGGCCTAGGGGCATTGACTTTCTTACGAAGAAAGGACAAAATCACAAAACCTGACGCAGGGACAAACACATAGATCCAGACCTGTTTCCCAAGTCCTTGTTGGAGATAGGTAGTTGCTAACAAGGTTAGATAAATCATAGGCATAACTACTGTCATGAAGCGATTGAAAGCTCTTAACGATCTCAGAAGAAAGGGCTTATTTTTAATGTTACTAGCAACGTGGCCATACCATTCTTGATAATTTTTCATATATTTTCTCATCACTTACTCAAATTTTGCTTATAGGGAAGCACTTGTCTTCTAGTATAGTGCAGAAAAAGAAGGCCGTCAAGCCTTCTTTCGATTTATTCTTCTGCTTCGTCTTCCGTAAACTGACTGTTGTAGAGGTCAGCGTAGAAACCAGCTTGTGCCATCAGATCATCATGATTGCCTTGCTCAATGATATTTCCATCTTTCATAACCAGAATAAGATCAGCATTTCGGATAGTAGACAAGCGGTGGGCGATAACAAAGGAAGTTCTGCCTTCCATCAAACGATCCATAGCTTTCTGAATCAATTCCTCCGTCCGTGTATCAACCGAAGAGGTCGCCTCATCTAGGATTAGGAGTGGTGCATCTTTCAGCAAAGCACGAGCAATGGTCAAGAGTTGTTTTTGCCCGACAGACAAGGTCACTGTATCATCCAAGACGGTATCGTAACCATCTGGTAGAGTCATGATAAAGTGGTGAATCCCTACAGCCTTGCTGGCTTCAATCACGCGCTCATCACTAATCCCCTTTTGGTTATAGATAAGATTGTCGCGAATGGTTCCTTCAAAGAGCCAAGTATCCTGCAAGACCATTGAAAAGGCATCATGTACTTCCGAACGCTTCATCTCTTTGGTATCCACACCATCGATGCGGATACTTCCCTTATCAATCTCATAGAACTTCATCAAAAGATTGACAATAGTTGTCTTCCCAGCTCCGGTCGGTCCGACAATGGCAACCTTTTGACCTGCATGAGCGGTAGCAGAAAAGTCATGAATAATGGTTCGCTCTGGTGTATAACCAAAGGAGACTCGATCAAAGACCACTTGCCCTTTCATGTCGCTCAATTGTCTTTCTTTATGGGATTCATCTTCCATTTCCTCTTCACCTAAGAATTCGAAGACACGTCCCATGGCTGCGCTAGCCTGTTGCAGACTAGTAATCCCTTGAGCGATTTGTGAAAGAGGCTGAGAAAAGATACGAACGTAGGCCATAAAGGCAACGATAATCCCGATGCTAATCTGCCCATTCAAGGTCAAGGCTGCACCAACGATAATCACCAAGGCATAGCTAAAGTTACCAATAAACATCATAATCGGCATCATAATCCCTGAAATAAATTGAGATTTCCAGATACTATCATACAGACGATTGTTTAATTTCGCAAACTCTTCTTTCGTGCTCTCGATAGCATTATAACTGGTCACCACATTATGGCCAGAGTACATTTCCTCCACATAGCCATTGACAGCCGCCAAATCCTGTTGCTGACTCTTAAAGAATCCCTGCGATTTGCCCATAAAAACGGACACGAAAGCAAAACCGATTAGAGTTGAAACAACCGTCACCAAGGCTAAAATCCAGTTCATCCCAAACATGGTTACCAAGACGGCCACGACCAGTAAAGTGGATGAAAGAACTGTTCCCAGACTTTGATTGAGGGACTGGGCTGCAGTGTCAACGTCATTGGTTACACGAGACAAGGTATCTCCTTGAGAATGTCCATCAAAATATCCCAATGGAAGGCGATTAATTTTCTCTGCAATGGCTCTTCTCAAACGCTCTGAAAAATGTTGAATAGCTGTTGTAAACAGAAAGGCCTGCAAATAATTTGATAGGAGTCCAATCACATAAATCACAGCCAAAAAACCACCAATAGCTGCAACCGCCGCTACATCCACACTAGTTCCCAGACCATTTGCAATGATATTGGTCATTTCCTTGATGCGAGTCGGCCCATAAACAGTAATGATATTGGATAGGATTGTTGCTAGAAAGGCGATTAGAAGGGCAAACTGGAGACCTGCAAGATAGGGTTTACTCTGTTTCCAAAGAGACATTTTCTTATTTTCCATGTTCCAATTCCTCCTTCGATAGTTGTGAATAGGCAATTTCTTGGTAAACTTCGTTATTAGCTAGAAGTTCCTTGTGGGTGCCTTGTCCCACGACTTTTCCTTGATCCAAGACCAAAATCAAATCTGCATCCATAATCGTTGAAATACGCTGTGCAACGATAAGCTTGGTCATAGACTTGGTTTTCTCTGCTAGCTCTTGGCGTAGGACACGGTCTGTCTTGTAGTCCAAGGCTGAGAAGGAGTCATCAAAGATGAGGATTTCTGGCTTCCGAGCCAAGGCACGCGCAATGGCCAGACGCTGTCTTTGACCACCTGAGAAGTTGGTTCCTCCTTGGGCCACTTCTGACTCTAAGCCCGCTTCCTTGTCTTCGATAAAGTTCTTAGACTGGGCCAACTCCAAAGCCTGCCACATAGCCTGCTCACTAAGTGGTGTTTCTTGACTCTGTCCAAAGTCTAGATTGCCCTTGACATCACCTGAAAAGAGAACCGCTTTCTGAGGAATATAACCAACCTTGTTGCGCAAATCTTCTAAGGCATAGTCTTGAACATTGACACCGTCCACCAGAATTTCTCCGTCTGACACATCGTAGAAACGTGGAATCAGATTGACCAGAGTTGATTTACCAGAACCTGTTGACCCAATAAAGGCCACTATTTGACCAGCTTCTGCTCTAAAGCTAACATGTTCGATAACCGCCTCCGAATTTGCCGCATAGCGGAAGGTCACATCCTTAAATTCGACCTGACCTTTGAGGTTTTCATCAGCCAGCTGCACTTGAGCAGGGTTTTGGATAGAAGAATGCAAATCTAAAACTTGATTAATCCGCTTAGCAGAGACCATAGTTCGGGGAAGAACGATGAAGAGTACTCCCATGAGAAGGAAGCCCATGACAACCTGCATGGCATAAGACATGAAAACAATCATGTCACTAAAGAGAGGCAGACGCGCTATCGGAGCAGCATCGTTAATCACATAGGCCCCAATCCAGTAAATCGCCACACTCAAACCACTTGAAATCCCCATCATGATAGGGTTCAAAATAGCCATAAGACGGTTGACAAACAAATTCAAGCGTGTCAATTCATCATTTGCTGCTGCAAATTTTTCATTTTGGTAATCCTCTGCATTGTAGGCACGAACGACACGAATACCTGTTAAACTCTCACGAGTGATACTGTTCAGTTTATCTGTCAGCCCCTGAATCAAGGACTGTTTTGGAAAGGCTAGCGTCATCAAAACAGTCGTCATCAAAACATTGACAATCACTGCCACAAGTACGGCCCAGAGCCAGTATTCTGAATGTCCTAAAATCTTCCCGATAGCCCAGATAGCCATAATCGGACCACGCGTAACCACTTGCAAGCCCATGGTAATCAACATCTGAACTTGAGTAATGTCATTAGTGGTACGAGTTAAAAGACTGGGAATAGAGAATTTCTTAATCTCTGTCTGCGAGTAATCCAAAACTCGGTTAAAAATATCACTTCTCAGCCTACTAGTATAAGAAGCGGCCACTCTGGACGCAAAAAATCCAACTGCAACTGCGGATAAGAAGGCAAGAAAGGACATTCCCACCATCATGCTTGCTGGCTGCCATAACTCATCTAAGTTGCTACCCTGAGTTCCTAGTAAATCCGTAATTTTCGAGATATAGGTTGGCACTTCCAACTCTAGATAAACTTGAAAGCAGGTAAAGAGAATGGCTAGGAAAACAATCCCCCATTCTTTTCCACTAATTCGTTTTGCTAATTTCTTCATCATCTCCTCCTATTCCCTTGATATTTTCCTGTAGTTGACTGAGGACTTTCTTAAAAATCAGTAATTCATCTTCATCTACGCCTGCCAACAACTGCCTGTCTATGCGTTCAAAGAAGGCCTTAACCTGCTTCATTTGAGAACGCGATTTGTCCGTCAGACGAACAAACTTGGCCCGCTTATCGACAGGACTCGCCTCCAATTCCACCAAACCATTTTGCACCATACGCTTGACCAAATTACTAGCAACAGACTTGGTAATATTGAGTTCCTGCTCGATATCTTTAATCAAGACCAAGTCTTGGTTTTTCTCACGATTATCCAAAAAACGCATAACCTGACCTTGAGGTCCACCCATAAATTCAATACCACAACGTTTGGCTTCCTTTTGCACCATGAGATGAATCTGATGACCAAAACGCTTAAAGACTAACATCGGTTTATCCATACTAACTCCTTTCTAACTATCACATTTAGTTCTCCTAGGAACTAAATAAGTTTTCATGAGAACTATTTTATCATTTTCAGAAAAGATGTCAAGAAAAAAGTTTTCATGAGAACTATCTTAGTTTAAATTGACATTAGGCAATATCTTTTATATAATAAGCGCTAACTACTGTGGATAGAAATCCATTCACTCAATGAAGGGAGATAACTTTCAAATGAAACCAGAAGAAGAAAGAGTTTTAGGAATCTTAGCAACCATTTTTGGAGCCATCGCACTTTTAGGATCCTGGATCCCGTTTATTAACTATCTATCGTTGTTCATCGCCATCGTCGCATTTATCTTGGGGATTATTGGCCTTATCGTCAACCTCAAAAAACGGAAAACAATGGCTATTATCGGAACATCCCTGGCAGTTGCCTCTGTTGTACTTTTCTTTACGACTCAGGCACTATACGCTGATGTCTACAAAGAGTATGCCAAGGAGTTTAACCGTTCCTACATGGATACGAGTGCCTCAATGGAACGCGAAGAAAAAAGCGGCTTGACAGACGATACCTTCGCCTGGACCCAAGAACAGTTCGACGCCTTAATCGAAAGTGACCTTGACAACAAAGGAAAAGGTGGTACCACCTACGAGGATATTATCAACAAACATGGACAGCCAGATTCCGAGTTTGACTTCACTCTTGGGGGTTACAATACGAAAAAAATCTCCTATATCTCCATTGGAGACAAGATCAAGACTGTTACCTTAACTTTTGCAAAACAGGACGATGGAGAGCTCTTGCTCGTCCAAAAACATCAGTCGATCTAGGTCTAGAAAAAAGCAAGCAACAAAACGATTCTGAAACCAGATTCTAAGTTCAAATATCAAAAAAACGAACAGCTAGTAAAACTGTTCGTTTTTCTATTAGAATCCATCTACGTTTGTGTAGATCTTTTGTACGTCTTCGTCGTCTTCAAGAACGCTGTAAAGTTTTTCAAAGGTTTCAAGGTCTTCGCCTGACAATTCCACTTCTGACTGAGGAATCATTTCCAATTCAGTCACTTGGAATTCTTCGACACCTGACTCACGAAGGGCAACGATAGCCTTGTGGAGGTCAGTTGGCGCTGTGTAAACTGTGATTGTACCTTCTTCTGCTTCTACATCATCCACATCCACATCTGCTTCTAGCAATTGCTCAAAGACTGCATCCGCATCTTCACCTGCAAATACAATAACACCCTTGTTATCGAAGAGGTATGAAACCGAACCTGAAGCGCCCATGTTTCCGCCGTTTTTACCAAAGGCTGCACGGACATTAGCCGCTGTACGGTTGACATTTGAAGTCAAAGTATCAACAATCAGCATAGAACCATTTGGTCCAAAACCTTCGTAACGTCCTTCTGTAAAGGTTTCGTCTGTGTTTCCTTTAGCCTTATCCAAAGCTTTATCGATAACGTGTTTTGGCACTTGAGCTTGTTTAGCACGGTCGATAACGAATTTCAAGGCTGAGTTTGATTCTGGATCTGGATCACCTTTTTTAGCTGCTACATAGATTTCTACACCAAATTTTGCATATACTTTAGAGTTAGCTCCATCTTTAGCCGTTTTCTTGGCTACGATATTGGCCCATTTACGTCCCATTAGGAATCTCCTTTTTTCACATTTTAATCTTTCTTATTATAACACAAGTTTTTTCGATTTTCACTAGAGGAAATGGATTTTATTCAGCAAATCAAGCTAGGATGACACTTTTGTTGCCAAGATGACCTTACCTTCTTTTATCAAGGGGTGACGGAACAGTGAGAAGTACAGCTGAATGGTCATGGCAACCCAGATAAAGGGTTCGCAAAGGATAACTCCCTTATAGCCTGCCCAAGGAATAATCAAAACCACAAAAGCAATTTTCCCGATTAGTTCTATAAAGCTAGAAACTAGAGGAAGGATCTTTTGCCCCAAACCCTGCAAACAATTGCGATAAATCAATAAGAGACTCAAAATAGGATAAAAGGCTGAACTGATTTGCAGATAGAGACTTCCATTTTCTATCAAGTAATCATCTGTCGAACTAGCCAAGAAGGAAACCAATGCTGGACTGGCAAAAAAGAGGAAGATACAAACAAAAACTGCCCAGGATATACTTAAACGACTGCCGATTCGAAGACCTTGAACAATGCGGTCTGGGCGCTTAGCACCTAAATTCTGAGAAGCAAAGGTCGTCATCGAAGCGGAAATAGCGGTCATAGGAAGAAGGGCGAAGGCCATAATGCGTCGAGCCGCCGTCTGGGCACTAATAATCACTGCACCAAAGGTATTAACAGAAGACTGTAAAATCACACTGCCGATAGATACAATCGAACTCATCAAGCCCATAGCCAAACCTTGCTCCAAAAGATCCGAATATAAGTCCTTGTCCCATTTGAAATGCTTAAACTGAGGCAAAAGTTCTGGCACACTCTTACGGATATAATAAAAGCATAAAACCGCTGATAATCCTTGTGAGATAATAGTCGCAAGTCCCGCAGATTGAACTCCCAGATGCAATTGCGTAATAAAATAGAGATCCAGAACCACATTAACCAGAGCAGAGAAAATCAAAAATCCAAGGGCAGCTAGACTGTCCCCAATAGATCGCAACAAACCTGCAAAAAGATTATAAGCGAAGCTAACACCGACACAGGTCACAATCATAGAAATATATTGATAGGACTGAGATAGGATTTCTGCAGGAGTATCTAGGTATTGCAAGAGTGAATACAAACCAAGAAAGCCCAGCAGCATCACTACAACACTCAAAAGAGCACCTAAAATCCAGGTGGCTGCTACTGCTTCCTTGATTTTAGTAAAATTCCGAGCCCCGTAATAACGGGCAATGACAATCCCCATCCCATTGCCAACACCAAGAGTAAAACCTACAATCAGGTCAAAGATTGCTGTTGTCGCTCCTACTGCAGCCAAGGATTCTTGACCAAGAAAACGCCCAACAATCAAGACATCAGCAGTGTTATAGAGCTGTTGAAAAATATTTGATAGCAAGATTGGGAAGGCAAAACTCACAAGCGAGGGAAGAATCGGACCATGTATCAGGTCCACTGTTCGTTTTTTATTCATAAGGCTATTATATCAGCTTTCTAGAGGAGCGACAAGAAACAGCAAACTATAGGCAATCTGAAAATTTGAACAAAAAATCGAAAAAGTAGAGGATTTCTCCACTACTTTAACAGCTTATTCTTCAATTTCGATTTCAAGCTCGTCGCCTAGGTCAAGTATTACTTCTTCATTCACAGAGTCTGCTTGAACTGCCTCATCTTTTTTAGTTTCAACACCTTCTGC
>CAJPJN010000022.1:0-13348 GCA_905369855.1 Streptococcus oralis
GGTCCTTACTGTCAGTTCCAGAAAGGATGAACTGGTTATGGTCAGAATTGGCAAGGAAATGGAGAAGCAAGTTCTACCCCGAACAGGAGCTCATACTACATTGATGAGGGGGCGCCTTTATCATGGGTATATAGACTTAGATATAGAAGGTCAAAAAGAATTGCCTTACTGGATTGATTTGGCCCTCTCCTATAATCAAGAGTTGACCAAGTAACTCATATCTAGCGAGATTACTGATTAGAAAACGAAAAGCAACTGCACCAGCGGTTGCTTTTTCACTTGCTTGCCTACAAGCTTCCCTCTACCATTTTCCCTATAGTTTTCTCCCATCTTTTATGATAAAATAGGCTCAATCTATTTCTAGGAGGATGAGATATGGTTTCTACTATTGGTATTGTTAGTTTATCTAGTGGCATTATCGGAGAGGACTTTGTCAAACACGAAGTGGACTTGGGTGTCCAACGTCTCAAGGACTTGGGACTCAATCCTATCTTTTTGCCCCATTCGCTAAATGGATTAGACTTTATCAAGGACCATCCTGAAGCGCGTGCAGAGGATTTGATTCATGCCTTTTCTGATGATAGCATCGACATGATCCTATGTGCCATCGGTGGAGACGACACCTATCGTTTGTTGCCCTACCTTTTTGAAAATGACCAACTCCAAAAGGTTATCAAACAAAAGATTTTTCTTGGCTTCTCGGATACAACCATGAACCATCTCATGTTGCATAAACTAGGAATCAAAACTTTTTATGGTCAATCCTTCTTAGCAGACATTTGTGAACTAGATAAAGAAATGCTGACCTATAGCCTCCACTACTTTAAAGAATTGATTGAGACGGGAAGAATCTCAGAAATCCGCCCTAGTGACGTTTGGTATGAGGAACGAACTGACTTCAGTTCCAAGGCTCTGGGGACACCTCGTGTCAGTCATGCAAATACAGGTTTTGACTTGTTACAAGGAAATGCCCAGTTCGAGGGAGAAATCCTCGGTGGTTGCCTCGAATCCCTCTACGATATCTTTGACAACTCTCGATACGCAGACAGCACGGAGCTCTGCCAAAAATACAAACTTTTCCCTGACTTGTCAGACTGGGAAGGAAAAATCCTCTTGCTAGAAACAAGCGAAGAAAAGCCTGAGACGGAATACTTCAAAAAGATGTTGCGGACTTTAAAGAACACTGGTATATTCGAGGTCATCAGTGGACTCCTGGTCGGAAAACCTATGGATGAAACTTTCTATGACGACTATAAAGAGGCACTATTGGATATTATTGACAGCAATATCCCGATTATCTATAATCTAAATGTCGGCCACGCAACTCCAAGAGCAATTGTCCCCTTCGGAGTCCACGCCTCTGTAGATGCAAAGGAGCAAGTCATTCGCTTTGACTATAACAAAAAATAAATAGTTTCTCTATTTTTGTGCTTTTGTATTCGTTTTCGTTACAATTTGTATCTGAATTTATTGCATTTCGCTAATTTCTATGATATCCTTTTGAAGGAGGTGTATATGACAAAACAAAAAATTAATCGAATCGTAGGTTCTATTGGTGCCTTTATTGGAATTATAGTATTTATTGCCTACATACCTCAAATTATCGCTAATTTACAGGGAAATAAAGCTCAACCATTTCAACCTTTATCAGCTGCTATATCTTGCTTAATCTGGGTTATTTATGGATGGACAAAGGAACCTAAGAAGGATTGGATACTAATCATTCCAAATTCAGCTGGTGTTATTTTAGGTGGAATCACTTTTTTGACTTCACTCTAACAAATCTAATAGTATATATAAAAAGCTGGGAAAAATTTCTCAGCTTTTTTCTATATTCTCAGATATGCTAGTTACCTGTACACACTAATTCCTGCTTTTCCATTCACAATCATTCTCGTGGTCATCAACTAGCCCTGCAGCCTGTAGAAAAGACAAGACAGCGACTGGTCCTGTGAACTTGAAGCCTCGTTTTTTGAGATCTTTGGCTAATTTCTCAGACAAAGGTGTTTTAGCTGGGGCTTGGCGGTAATCGGGAACATCGTTAACAATCGTTTTCCCCTCAACAAAAGACCAAAGATAGGCATCAAAAGAGCCATGGTCTTCCTGTAGTCGTAGAAAGGCTTGGGCGTTAGCGCGTGTAGCAAAAATCTTGGCTCTATTTCGGATGATGGCTGGATTATCCAGCAAGTCTTCCAATTCAGTATCGGTCATTTCTGCGACCGCTTGAATTTGATAGCCATAAAATGCTTCTCGGAAAGCTTGACGTTTGTTGAGCACCGTTTCCCAAGACAGACCATGTTGAGGCGGTAAGTTTGCTAGTCAAGGAGTAAAACGACGAAGATTAGCATTTACTTCCGCCCATGCGATAGCTGTCCGTGATTGACAAGTGCTAGCACGCAGACAGAACGGAGATAGCGAACCGCTGAGTGTGTCGCTCTGCTCGTAAAAGCTTAGAAACCTTTGAACGAAAGGGATAATGAAAGCCTTGATTGCAAGGCTTTTTGCTTTATGGTGGGTAAGTATCAGAGTGAGAAAATTTTTGGAATGAGTAGAAGTGATAGCTAGAAATTATCAGTTTCTATTTCCATTTACCCTGTGGGTACGTGTTTGTTTCCATTGACAAGGAGTTTGTGGGAATAGAAATGTACCCACCTTGTTTGAATCAAGTGAAGTGTAGTTGAAGGAAATCTGTTGAAAGCAATACTTCATTTTACCGAATAAGTAATAATTTAGGCAACTTCAAATCGATTAAAAAAAACTATTTTAAAGGTTAAGAGTAGACAAAAATTGTCCACTCTTTTTTGCAAACTCAATTTATCAATAAATGAAATGAGGGAATGTAAAATGAAATATTTTGAGGTTGAGTTAGAAAATCCTGATGAATTTTTAAAACTACAAACAGAAGATTTTGTGAAAGCTAATCGCTTGCTACTAAGGAAGATAATCCAGAGCGTTACAGTCTATGAAGAAAACTTCGTCATATCCTTTAAATCTGGCATCGAATTGGAAGTATGAGTCTCATTCCATAACTTTTATATTGAACATATCATCTTGTTGTGTTATACTATAAATTGATATAAACAAAGATGTAGGAGGAACCGAAACTATGACAGCCTCAATGCGTTTAAGATAAGCTGGCAATAAAAAAAGCAGAATCTATACCCGATGATAGGCTTTTTTGTTGTGCTTATTTATACGATATTGAGCATTCATTAGTTACGGTGAGGATATTGGTTATTTAACTATACCTTTATTTAACTATGTCTTTAATATGAATGTTTCCAAATTGTATGTATGCAGACCAAAAGCCACATTGTGGGGTTTGGCCTGCATTTTTTATTGCCTAGAATGCTATTCAAAATAGAAATTCAAGCAAAATAATATGCAGGAGATAATATAAATGGAAAAATACAACAATTGGAAACGAAAATTTTATGCAATATGGGCAGGGCAAGCAGTATCATTAATCACTAGTGCCATCCTGCAAATGGCGATTATTTTTTACCTTACAGAAAAAACAGGATCTGCGATGGTCTTGTCTATGGCTTCATTAGTAGGTTTTTTACCCTATGCGATTTTGGGACCTGCCATTGGTGTGCTAGTGGATCGTCATGATAGGAAGAAGATAATGATTGGTGCCGATTTAATTATCGCAGCAGCTGGTGCAGTGCTTGCTATTGTTGCATTCTGTATGGAGCTACCTGTCTGGATGATTATGATAGTATTGTTTATCCGTAGCATTGGAACAGCTTTTCATACCCCAGCACTCAATGCGGTTACACCACTTTTAGTACCAGAAGAACAGCTAACGAAATGCGCAGGCTATAGTCAGTCTTTGCAGTCTATAAGCTATATTGTTAGTCCGGCAGTTGCAGCACTCTTATACTCCGTTTGGGATTTAAATGCTATTATTGCCATCGACGTATTGGGTGCTGTGATTGCATCTATTACGGTAGCAATTGTACGTATACCTAAGCTGGGTAATCAAGTGCAAAGTTTAGAACCAAATTTCATAAGGGAGATGAAAGAAGGAGTTGTGGTTCTGAGACAAAACAAAGGATTGTTTGCCTTATTACTCTTAGGAACACTATATACTTTTGTTTATATGCCAATCAATGCACTATTTCCTTTAATAAGCATGGAACACTTTAATGGAACGCCTGTGCATATTTCTATTACGGAAATTTCCTTTGCATTTGGGATGCTAGCAGGAGGCTTATTATTAGGAAGATTAGGGGGCTTCGAAAAGCATGTATTACTAATAACAAGTTCATTTTTTATAATGGGGACCAGTTTAGCCGTTTCGGGAATACTTCCTCCAAATGGATTTGTAATATTCGTAGTTTGCTGTGCAATAATGGGGCTTTCGGTGCCATTTTATAGCGGTGTGCAAACAGCTCTTTTTCAGGAGAAAATTAAGCCTGAATATTTAGGACGTGTATTTTCTTTGATCGGAAGTATCATGTCACTTGCTATGCCAATTGGGTTAATTCTTTCTGGATTCTTTGCTGATAAAATCGGTGTAAATCATTGGTTTTTACTATCAGGTATTTTAATTATTGGCATTGCTATAGTTTGCCAAATGATAACTGAGGTTAGAAAATTAGATTTAAAATAAACAATATTGGAGGAATATTTATGTATCTTATTTTCATGTAACTCTTCCTGCTAAAATCGCAGGGTTTTCCCTGCATACAAGCAAATGAAAGCATGCGATTATAGACAGGAGGAAATGTTATGGAATTAATATTAAAAGCAAAAGACATTCGTGTGGAATTCAAAGGACGCGATGTTTTAGATATAAATGAATTAGAAGTATATGATTATGACCGTATTGGTTTAGTAGGAGCAAATGGTGCTGGAAAAAGCACTTTACTCAGGGTACTTTTAGGAGAATTAACTCCCCCAGGATGTAAAATGAATCGTCTGGGTGAACTTGCCTATATTCCCCAGTTGGACGAAGTAACTCTGCAGGAGGAAAAAGATTTTGCACTTGTAGGCAAGCTAGGTGTTGAGCAATTAAATATACAGACTATGAGCGGTGGTGAAGAAACAAGGCTTAAAATAGCACAGGCCTTATCGGCACAGGTTCATGGTATTTTAGCGGATGAACCTACGAGCCATTTAGACCGTGAAGGAATTGATTTTCTAATAGGACAGCTAAAATATTTTACAGGTGCACTGTTAGTTATTAGCCATGACCGCTATTTTCTTGATGAAATAGTAGATAAAATATGGGAACTGAAAGATGGCAAAATCACTGAGTATTGGGGAAACTATTCTGATTATCTTCGTCAGAAAGAGGAAGAACGTAAGAGCCAAGCTGCAGAATACGAACAATTTATTGCGGAACGTGCCCGATTGGAAAGGGCTGCGGAGGAAAAGCGAAAACAGGCTCGTAAAATAGAACAGAAGGCAAAAGGTTCTTCAAAGAAAAAAAGTACTGAAGACGGAGGGCGTTTAGCTCATCAAAAATCAATAGGAAGTAAGGAAAAAAAGATGTATAATGCTGCTAAAACCCTAGAGCACAGGATTGCGGCCTTAGGAAAAGTAGAAGCTCCGGAAGGCATTCGCAGAATTCGTTTCAGGCAAAGTAAAGCATTGGAGCTCCATAATCCATACCCTATAGTCGGTGCAGAAATTAATAAAGTATTTGGGGATAAGGCTCTGTTTGAAAATGCATCTTTTCAAATTCCGTTAGGAGCAAAAGTGGCGTTAACTGGTGGTAATGGAATCGGAAAAACAACTTTAATCCAAATGATCTTAAACCATGAAGAAGGAATTTCTATTTCGCCTAAGGCAAAAATAGGTTACTTTGCACAGAATGGTTACAAGTACAACAGTAATCAGAATGTTATGGAGTTTATGCAGAAGGATTGTGACTACAATATATCAGAAATTCGTTCAGTGCTAGCATCTATGGGGTTCAAACAGAACGATATTGGAAAAAGTTTATCTGTTTTAAGCGGTGGAGAAATTATAAAATTGTTGCTTGCTAAAATGCTCATGGGTAGATATAACATCCTAATAATGGATGAACCCAGTAACTTCCTTGACATACCAAGTTTAGAGGCTTTGGAAATACTAATGAAGGAGTACACCGGAACTATCGTGTTTATCACCCACGATAAACGATTACTCGAAAATGTAGCAGATGTAGTTTATGAAATTAGAGATAAGAAAATAAATCTGAAACATTAAATTTAAGGTAGTCGCTGGTCAGTATAGTCTGTTCTGGTTGGCGACTCCATTGTTAAAGAGTATAAAGACTTTAGATTTTATGAATATTAAAAATAGGAACAGTCAATTGAACTGCTCCTATTTTTCTGCTAAATATATTGTAGTTTTCTTATATGTATAATGATAGATTAGCGGATTCTCATCTACGGTACTTACTTCAAATATGAAGAAGTGATCGCGGTTATCTCTGGACTTTTCCTTATTGAGGACAAAGTAATTCTTACGTGAAGTCGCCATTGTTTTTAGGATATCATCAGTTAGGAAGGTCAATGGAATATTCATGTTAGAGTAGCGGTAGAAGTCACGTTCAAAATCTTGGTAGCTCTCGCTATAATAGTCCATTTGTAGGTGATTACGCTGAAACTCAAGCTGATTCATAGAGCACCTCCTCGACAAGTTCAATACTAATAATGTCTTTTAATTTCAAATTGATGTGACCTGTTGTAGTTTTTATCAAAATGAAATCTTTGGTCAGACTTGGTATTGTTCCAGTGTAGGAAACACGCTTGTTTTTTTCAATCACTTGAATGCGTGTGCGTAGCTGCCCGGCGTATACTTGACTGAGGAGTAATAATTTCTTCTCTAGTGATAAGTCAGACATGTACGTTACTTTGTTTGTATCATCAGAGAGTGCTGATGCATGTTCAGATAGGAAAAAGCCCATCCATTTTTGCATCTTTGTATCCTGGTACTCTCTTGCTGATTGAAATGGTAAATATGAACGGTCAATCATATCAAATCCTTTCTATGCAGAGGCAAGGGTATTTTTATCAAATTGAATCGTAAAACCTTGAATTCCCCCACCTGTGTAACATTCTTTAAAGCGATTGATTACCTCAGTATAGATTATCACAGATGAGCTTGTTGGCTTAATGCTAAATGTAAATTCCAATGGTAATCGGTTTTCAGATTTAGCATGTACTAGTCGTATCGATATTTCAGTTGTTTTGAGTTTTCTCTGACGAAGTTTTGAAGTTGCTGTTTCAACGATTCCATGTAAAAATCTTTCAAGCATTTCAATATCATTACATCCTTTGCTACGGATTTCTGAAAATTGTACTGTATTTTTTTCTTGTTTCATTTTAATCCCTCCAATCCACCCGCGGAATGACCACCGATAAGTTTACTGCGTTCAATATTTCTGGAACCTTCAGTTAGGACGGTTCCTTTTTGTATGGCTAAAAAACCAAACTGTTCTCTGACAACATCAATAGCTGTCTGAAGTCTATTATCTTTTTCAATTTGTTCTACATCATCAAAGAGTGATAGTAGAGTATAGCTTTCATCTACGAAGCCACTATAAGATACACCAATTTGTCTCACTGCACCAGAGGTGTATTTTTTCGGAATAATACAAGTACATGACTCACCATTGTTTTGGGGAGATTTGCGGGTTCAATTTTATTCTGAGCATTTATAGATTTTTTCATCTCAGTCCTAGAATAGCCAATATGAATAGAAACGACAGTAGTCAATACTAGGGCTACTGTTCCGTTCCACAGTATCATTTAAAAATCATTTTCACACCCTTTCGTCTATTAGTATAGAAGAAAGCTCTCAGCACAGCCTGATAGGTTTCCATACACAACAACTCAAACAATGCTTGGTCATCATGGAGGGGTTGACCCCACTCCTCATCATGATAGGCAATGTAGAGCGGATTGGTCACCTTGACCCACGAACAACGTTTTGTCATGCTCTGCTCCTATTTGACCAACATTTTAAGGGCCGACTTGATATAGTTCTCAGCTGTATCTGTCGTTCCTTCAAAGAATTTCTTGATTTTCTTGAGTTCGGTCGCCTTGTATCCCAGTGCCAACATGGCTTCCATGGCTTCTTCCAATTCTTGGTTTTCAGCGCTTGCTTGCACTGCGACCTTAGCAGGAAGGTCATCTCCAGCAACTACTACCTTGCCTTCCAAGTCCAGCACCATCTGCTGGGCTGTTTTCTTGCCAATTTTAGGGAACTTGGTCAAGTAGGTAATATTCTTGGTTTCGATGGCTTGAACCAAGCCAGCATTGTCATCAGCAGCGATAATAGCAAGAGCTGATACAGGACCAATCCCAGAGACCGAAATCAGACTGAGAAAGAGCTTTTTCTCGTCTTCTGAGCGAAATCCATAAAGCAGATGAGCGTCCTCACGCACGACTTGATGCACATAAATTTGAGTTTCTTGGTTGACCTGTCCTGAGTAAGCATAGGGATTAGCCACATGCAGGATATAACCGATACCGTTGACTTCAAGAACAATGTATTTAGCAGTGATTTTGGTAATGATTCCTTTTAAATATTCGTACATAGTTTTCCTTTTAGTTTAATATTTCCCCAACTCACGGAGACTGGTGTGATTTTCCTGAATGCGTCGGAACATCTTTTCCATATCCGACTTGGTGAAATGCACCAAAACAGGACGTCCGTGGGGACAGTTGTAGGGATTGTCACATTGAGAAAGCTGATAGAGGAGCTGTCTGGCTGAATGGTCATCGATACGATGGTTGGCCTTGATAGACCGCTTGCAGGACATCATAATAGCCAGCTCTGCTCGGTATTTCTTGATAGAAACCTCCTTGGTTAAGAGCAGCATGTCGCACATTTCATAGATGCCTGATTCAATCTCTTCTTCTGCCATCCAAATAGGATGTTCACGCAGGATAAATTGATTTTCCCCGTACTCTGCTAGAAAGACCCCAACTTCCTCCAAAAGTGCCATTCTTTCCTTGAGACGCAGGGCATCATCCACTGGAAATTCAAAGATGTAGGGCACTAGGAGTTGCTGCTGGCTCTGGTCAACATCGCCAATGCTTTCACGATATTCCTCATACTTGACCCGTTCCTGAGCTGCATGTTGGTCTATGATGTAGAGCCCATCTCGTCCCTGTGCAAAGAGATAAGTCCCGTGCATTTGTCCGAAAAACTCCAACTCTGGGAAGCTGGATGATTCTTCTCGCTCCAGCTTGTCATATGCCTTATCCAAACTGGCTAAATCTAGCTCTGGATGATCTAGTTGGTCATAATTAACAGTCTTTCTCTCTGCAAAATGCAGTTTTGCTGGCTTGGTTAGCTGATCCAAGGTTTCCTTGGCAAATAAAGTTAAATCCTGTCCTTCATCAGTCAATTCTACCTGATAATCAGCTACTTCAGCTTGACTAGGTCTTGTCGGCTCAGTTTTCTCATAGTAGAGCGTATTTTCTTTGAGTGGGAGAATAGTTTGCTCCACCTTCTCACGATTGCGCACGGTCGATTTAGCAAGATTTTCCAAGGCATCTGGTATCAAGGTTTGCTCCTTGAGACTGTTGGAAATAGCTTCTGAAACCAAGGCCATCAATTCTTTTTCCTTGGAAATCCGCACCTCTTGCTTGGTTGGATGCACATTGACATCCGCTAGATAAGGGTCAATATGGATATGAATGACAGCCAACGGAAAGCGTCCCACCATGAGCTTACTTCCGTAACCATCTAAAATAGCACGATTGAGTAGGAAATTCTTGATATAACGGCCATTGATGAAGAGACTGATATAGTTGCGGTTGGCTCTAGTTAACTCAGGCAAGGACACAAAGCCAGAAATTTCGAAATCAAGGTCAGAATTCTCAATTTCAATCATCTTCTTGGCACTCGCCAAACCGTAAATCCCTGCGATAGCTTGACGCAATTGACCTGTTCCCGCTGTTCGTGTCATTTCCTTACCATCACTAATCAAACTAAAAGAAATCTCAGGATGGGCCAAGCCCAGACGGTTGACAATATCAATGATATGAGACAACTCTGCTTGCTGGCTCTTCATATACTTGAGGCGGGCAGGCGTGTTGAAAAAGAGGTCCTCCACACAAACCTTGGTTCCCACAGGACTGGTCGCTGGGATGATTTCCTCTACTTCTCCCCCACGCGCGACCAGCTTGGTCCCGTGACTAGCACCATCTACCGCCGTTAGCAGAGTTAAGACACTAACAGACGCTATAGAAGGAAGGGCTTCACCACGAAAACCAAGCGTCCGAATCCGAAAGAGATCTGCCTGATTTTTTATCTTACTGGTCGCATGACGACGCAGGGCCAATTCCACCTCATCGTGGGCAATTCCATGACCATTATCTGTGATTTGAATCTTCTTGAGACCAGCTTCCTCAATCTCAATGATAATCTGACTAGAACCAGCGTCAATGGCATTTTCTACCAGCTCCTTAACAACGCTAGCTGGACGCTCGATAACCTCTCCAGCTGCAATCTGGTTTGCCAGCACCTCTGGCAATTCAATAATATGAGACATCTTTCAGCCCCTTTCTGTATCTATTTTCCTAGAAATTGATTAGTGCTATTATACCATATTTCAGATAGGACAGAAAAGCAAGCACCACATAGGAGCCAAATCCCTCCACATAGACAAAGTCCCTTGCCATAGGCTATAAAATAGTGTTTAATAAAAGTGTACAAGAAGTGATCACAACCTTGTATAACTGAAAAGGAGAGAAATTTATGAAAGTAGAACTACAGATTAGTGAAACTTACGAAGAGGAAAGACTGATTGTCCAAGCACCTCAGCCGACAGATAAAGTCCAGAAAGTCATCGAGTTCGCAGAAAATCTGGATCTAACAGAAAAAATCAAAGGGAAAATCGATGATCAGGTCTATCTCGTTAAGATTGGTAAGATTCAACGCTTCTATATCGAGAATCGGAAGGTTCTAGCAGAAACCGCGAGTCAGACCTACAGCATTGATTTGCGACTCTATCAGGTCCTTGAAATTCTGCCAACCAATTTTATCCAAATTTCCCAATCAGAAATCATCAATATCGATTTCATCTCTCATCTCAAGCTCACCCCCAACGGCCTAGTAGAAATTTTCTTGAAAAACGAAAGCTTCACCTACTCTTCACGCCGTTATCTAAAAACCATCAAGGAGAAATTAGAACTATGAAAAAACAAATCTTCCACGACGCAGCTGCTGGTGTCCTCATCGGTCTCATCCTCTCTATCATCTTTTCACTCATTTATGCACCAAGTACCTACGCCCCGTTAAGTCCCGACTCTCTCATCGGACAAATGATGACTCAACATCAAGTTCACGGTGCCTTGGTCTTGCTCTACTGCACACTGATCTGGGCAGCCATTGGTATTCTCTTCAACTTTGGCAAGCGATTATTCAGCCGTGACTGGAGCATGCTTCGTGCCACTCTGACTCATTTCTTCCTTATGCTGGCTGGCTTTGTCCCACTAGCAACTCTAGCAGGTTGGTTTCCTTTCCACTGGTTCTTCTATCTCCAGCTCATTATCGAGTTTGCGATTGTTTACCTCATCATTTGGACTATTTCCTATAAAAGAGCATCAAAAAAAGTAGACCATATCAATCAACTCTTGGAGCATAGAAAGTAAGAACCTCATAATAAGCAAATCCGAGAAAGAAACTTCTCGGTTTTTCTTTATCCTGCTGCACCTTGCTATCATAGCAGTTATTTTCAGATCTTCTTTGTAAATTTTCTGTAATTTTCTATCTTTTTTCAAAATATTCTTGCATTTTTCCAAAATTTTTTGTAGAATATAGATTACATATCCAGATTATTCTGAAAATTCAAAAAGGAGCATCTATCATGTCACAAGCTATTTCGTTAAATCAATCAACCTGGACAAGTAAACTAAAAGCAATGGGACCTGGAATCCTAATGGCTTCTGCCGCTGTTGGAGGTTCTCACATTGTATCTTCCACTCAAGCTGGTGGTTCTTACGGTTGGTCTCTACTTCTCTTGGTCATCTTAGCCAATGTCTTTAAATATCCATTTTTCCGTTTTGGTGCTGAATACACAGCTGATACTGGAAAGACTTTGGTTGAAGGTTATGCCGAAAAAGGGAAACTCTATCTCTGGATTTTCTTTATCCTAAATGTCTTTTCGGCTATGGTCAACACAGCTGGTGTCGCCATTCTGTGCTCAGCTATCATCGCCAGTGCCTTCCCAATGATCGGTCTTAGCATCACTCAGTGGTCCCTCATTCTCGTTGCAATCATTTGGGCTATGTTACTCTTTGGAGGCTACAAACTCTTAGACGGCATGGCAAAATGGATCATGTCAGCTTTGACCATTGCAACTGTTCTTGCAGTTATCATCGCGGCGGTCAAGCATCCAGAATATAGTTCTAATTTTGTCGAAAAGACACCTTGGCAAATGGCAGCTCTACCCTTCATCGTTTCCCTCTTAGGGTGGATGCCGGCTCCTATTGAAATTTCAGCTATCAATTCACTTTGGTCTGCTGAAAAGAAAAAGACCGTCAACTTTAACACAGAGGACGCTCTATTTGACTTTAACGTTGGTTACATTGGAACAGCCATCCTAGCTGTGTTCTTTGTAGCACTGGGAGCATTGATTCAATATCCTACAGGGCAAGCAGTTGAAGCTGCTTCAGCCAAATACATCTCTCAATTCGTGGGCATGTATGCCTCTGTTCTTGGCGAATGGTCCCGTTACTTGATTACCTTTATTGCCTTCCTGTGTATCTTTGGAACCGTTATTACTGTTATCGATGGTTACTCTCGTGTCAATCAGGAATCTCTCCGACTGCTAATCAGTCAAAAAGAAGACAGTAGTAAATCTTTGAACATCTGGATGACCATCACTGCTATCATCGGTATCGTCATTATCAAGTTCTTCGCTGGTCAGGTTTCAACCATGCTCCGCTTTGCCATGATTGGTTCTTTCCTGACAACACCATTCTTCGCTCTTTTGAACTACGCCTTGGTAACGCGTGAAAACAAAAATCTTCCTTCTTGGCTCAAACACCTTGCCATTGCAGGATTGATTTTCCTCTTTGGCTTCGCCATCTTCTTTATCTACGCACTCGCAATCGGAAAAGCAGGATAATCGACAAAGCGCGAGATGAAGATAAGGTTTCATTTCAAGAGAAAATTCAGTAAATATTTCTATGATAAAAAGCATAAGAACAAGGTTTTTAAGACCTGAACTTATGCTTTTTTACGTTCTCAAAGACTGTTTATACTCAAAAAACAGTTGAACAACTTCAACCACCTCTTATAAGAACTTTATACTATTCGAAAATCTCTTCAAACCACGTCAGCTCTATCTGATGACTTCAAATCCGTACTTAGAGTTGCTTGTGGCTAACTT
>CAJPJN010000023.1:0-12887 GCA_905369855.1 Streptococcus oralis
GTTCAACTACAATATACTGCTAAAAATGGAGAAGAGTATATTTTCCACTTAATAGATACACCGGGACACGTAGACTTCACGTATGAAGTATCACGTTCTCTTGCAGCATGTGAAGGGGCTATTTTAGTAGTTGATGCTGCTCAAGGTATAGAAGCACAAACTTTAGCTAACGTATACTTAGCACTAGATAATAATTTAGAAATTATTCCAATTATTAACAAAATCGACTTACCTGCTGCAGATCCTGAACGTGTGCGTACGGAAATTGAAGATGTGATTGGAATTGATGCAAGTGAAGCTGTTCTTGCAAGTGCTAAAGTGGGAATTGGAATTCCAGAAATTTTAGAACAAATCGTTCATAAGATTCCAGCACCTACTGGAGACTTAGAAGCGCCCTTACATGCGTTAATTTTTGACTCAGTTTATGATGCCTATCGTGGGGTTATCCTCCAAGTGCGTGTCATGGATGGGGTGGTCAAACCTGGCGATAAGATTCAGCTTATGAGCAATGGTAAGACCTTTGATGTGACCGAAGTCGGTATTTTTACCCCGAAAGCAGTTGGTCGTGATTTTCTTGCGACTGGTGACGTTGGTTATATTGCGGCGTCTATTAAGACAGTTCAGGACACTCGTGTGGGTGATACTGTTACCTTGGCAACCAATCCTGCAGCAGAGCCCTTACATGGCTACAAGCAGATGAATCCTATGGTCTTTGCAGGTCTCTATCCAATCGAATCAAACAAGTACAATGATCTTCGTGAAGCCCTTGAAAAATTGCAACTGAATGATGCTAGTCTTCAGTTTGAACCAGAAACATCTCAGGCACTTGGATTTGGTTTCCGTTGTGGTTTCCTTGGACTTCTCCATATGGATGTTATCCAAGAACGTTTGGAACGTGAGTTTAATATTGACCTTATCATGACAGCTCCATCTGTTATCTATAAGGTCAACTTGACCGACGGAGAGTCTATGGATGTGTCAAACCCATCTGAGTTCCCAGACCCAACTAAGATTGCGACCATTGAAGAGCCTTATGTTAAGGCGCAAATCATGGTACCACAGGAGTTCGTCGGAGCAGTAATGGAATTGGCTCAGCGCAAGCGTGGGGACTTTGTGACTATGGACTATATTGATGATAACCGTGTCAATGTTATCTATCAAATTCCACTTGCTGAAATCGTCTTTGATTTCTTTGATAAGCTTAAGTCTTCAACTCGTGGTTATGCAAGCTTTGACTACGAATTGTCAGAGTACCGTCCGTCTAAGCTGGTCAAAATGGATATCCATCTCAACGGAGACAAGGTGGATGCCCTCAGCTTTATCGTTCACAAGGACTTTGCCTACGAACGTGAGAAACTCATCGTTGATAAGCTTAATAAAATTATTCCTCGTCAACAATTTGAGGTGCCAATCCAAGCAGCTATTGGACACAAGATTGTGGCTCGTACTGATATCAAGGCCCTTCGTAAGAACGTACTTGCTAAATGTTATGGTGGTGACGTTTCTCGTAAGCGTAAACTGCTTGAAAAACAAAAAGCTGGTAAGAAACGCATGAAAGCTATCGGATCAGTAGAAGTTCCACAAGAAGCCTTCCTTAGCGTCTTGAGCATGGATGAAGAATAGTTGTCATAATTGCTTTTCCTTGTTCACAGGAAATTTATATCAGAATCAATCGTAAAGCAGGCTTAAATGGTCTGCTTTTTTAGTTTTTATACTCTTCGAAAATCAAATTCAAACCACGTCAACGTCGCCTTGCCGTACTCAAGTACAGCCTGCGGCTAGTTTCCTAGTTTGCTCTTTGATTTTCATTGAGTATTAAAACAAAAAATGTTTAATGTGTTTGTTTAATGTGTTTGTTTTTATAAGTCAAACTACAAAAACAACAAAAATATAAAAAAAGAGACAAAAAACAACAGAAAAATATTGACAACGATTTCATATAGTGTTATACTTATAGCATAAAGTTAATGGAAAGAAGGGAAAACCTTATGGGATTAGATCATTTCTTTGACAAAAACCTTGTGTTTTGCTTAGAAGCGGATAATCAAGAACATCTCTTTGATCAGGTTGCAACTTTATTGGAAGAACGAGAAATCGTAACTCCAACTTATCGTGAAGCCTTGATCACGCGTGAAAAGTCATTTCCAACTGGCTTAGATATGGAATTTTTGGGTAAGGATTTGCCGAATGTGGCTATTCCTCACACAGATATTGTTCATAATCTTGCCGAAAAAGTTGTGGTAGTTCGATTAGAAAAACCAGTGACTTTCCACAATATGATTGCGCCAGATAAGGAAGTAGAAGTATCCTTGCTCTTCTTTATCATTAATAACTCAAGTTCAAGTCAAACGAACATTCTTGCTCAGTTGATGGACTTCTTTACTGGAAATGGTCATCTTGAAGACCTATCAAAAATTTCTGAACCAGAAGCCATCTATGCTTATATTGCTGAAGCAATTGCTTAATCTTGTCTATTAAAAATATTAAATCGGAGGAAATCCATATGATTAAAATTCTTGCTGCCTGCGGTGCAGGTGTTAACTCAAGCCACCAAATTAAAAGTGCTCTTGAAGAAGAACTTTCAAACCGCGGTTTTGATGTTCACTGTGATGCAGTAATGGTCAAAGACGTTAATGAAGACCTTATCAAAGGTTATGACATTTTTACCCCAATTGCTGCGACAGACCTTGGTTTTGATCCAGGTATTCCAGTTATCGAAGCTGGACCAATCTTATTCCGTATCCCAGCTATGAGTGCTCCAGTATTTGACAACATTGAAGCAGCTATTAAAGAACACGGATTAAGCTAATTCTAATTTGTTAACATTCATATAACACAAAAAGGGAGGAACTGTTATGGATGCAATCTTTGGTCTAATCAAAGACTTTTTCACACCCATCTTAGATATGGGTGGACCTGTCATCATGTTAATTATTTTGACAGTATTGGCCTTACTTTTTGGAGTGAAATTCTCCAAAGCGCTTGAAGGTGGTATCAAACTTGCCATCGCTCTTACAGGTATCGGTGCCATCATCGGTATGCTAAATGGTGCTTTCTCAGCATCACTTGCAAAATTCGTTGAAAACACTGGTATTCAATTGAACATCACCGACGTTGGTTGGGCACCACTTGCTACAATCACTTGGGGATCTGCTTGGACACTTTACTTCTTGCTCATCATGTTGATTGTCAACGTAGTGATGCTTGCTATGAAGAAAACTGACACACTTGACGTTGATATCTTCGATATCTGGCACTTGTCTATCACAGGTCTTTTGATTAAATGGTATGCAGACAACAATGGAGTTAGCCAAGGAGTTTCACTCTTCATCGCGACTGCAGCAGTTGTTCTTGTTGGGGTTCTTAAAATCATCAACTCTGACTTGATGAAACCAACATTTGACGATCTTCTTAATGCACCAAGTTCATCACCAATGACTTCAACTCACATGAACTACATGATGAACCCAGTTATCATGGTTTTGGATAAGATTTTTGAAAAATTCTTCCCAGGTCTTGATAAATATGACTTTGACGCTGCAAAATTGAACAAGAAAATCGGTTTCTGGGGATCTAAATTCTTCATCGGTTTTATCCTTGGTATCGTTATCGGTATTATGGGAACTCCACATCCAATTGAAGGTGTTGCAGATGCAGATAAATGGCGTCTTGTTATCAAAGGATGGTTGTCTCTTGGTTTGACAGCTGGTGTATCTTTGGAACTCTTCTCACTTATCGGTTCATGGTTCATCGCTGCCGTAGAACCACTTTCACAAGGTATTACAAACGTTGCTACTAAACGTCTTCAAGGACGTAAATTTAATATCGGTCTTGACTGGCCATTCATCGCTGGTCGTGCTGAAATCTGGGCTTGTGCAAACGTACTTGCACCAATTATGTTGATTGAAGCTGTGCTTCTTTCAAACGTCGGAAATGGTATCTTGCCACTTGCAGGTATCATCGCTATGGGTGTTACTCCAGCTCTCTTGGTTGTAACACGTGGTAAATTGCTCCGTATGATTATCTTCGGAACACTCTTGTTGCCACTCTTCCTTCTTTCAGGTACACTTATCGCACCATTTGCAACAGAACTTGCTAAAGGTGTAGGTGCCTTCCCAGCAGGTGTGAGCGAAACTCAATTGATCACTCACTCAACTCTTGAAGGACCAATCGAAAAACTTCTTGGTTGGACAATTGGTAACACTACAACAGGTGATATCAAAGCAATCCTTGGTGCAGTAGTCTTCCTTGTATTCTATATCGGTATCTTTGCATGGTACAGAAAACAAATGATCAAACGTAACGAAGAGTACGCAGCAAAAGCAAAATAATGCGCTCCTATAAAATGTAAATTGTTAAGGCTAGGTTGTCATTTTCCTGATAGGAGTGACAGCCTAGTTTTTTATAAACTATCAAGAAATCGGAGAAAATAATGGTAATTGAATTAAAATCAGAACAATTAAGAGTTCAATTTAACAGTTTTGGTGGGGCTCTTTCTTCTATAAAAGATGCTGAGGGACTGGAGTATTTGTGGCAAGGGGATGCCACTTATTGGAGTGGACAAGCTCCTGTTCTCTTCCCCATTTGTGGTTCTTTGAGAGAGGATACAGCCCTCTATATAGATGAGAAGGGACAAGAAAGAAAAGGAAAGATTCCTCGTCATGGTTTGGTTCGTAAGAAAGAATTTGAATTAGTTGAACAGACAGACAAGAGTGTAACTTTTGCAATTGAAGATGATGAGAATAGCTATCAAAACTATCCTTATCATTTCCGCCTAGAAATTACTTATATCCTTACAGGAAAGACAGTACGGACTCAATACAAGATTTTCAATAAAGAAACTAGCAAGGTCATGCCTTACTTTATTGGTGGACATCCAGGATTTAATTGTCCTCTACTAGATGATGAAGTCTATGAAGATTACTATTTAGAGTTTGAGAAAGAAGAGACTTGCTCTGTTCCACGTCCTTTCCCAGAAACGGGTATGCTGGATTTTCAAGATAGAAGTCCATGGCTAGAAGGTCAAAAAGAATTAGACCTCAGCTATGATCTTTTCAGTACAGATGCAGTCACCTTAGATGAATTGCAATCTAGAACAATTGCCCTTCGTTCTCGTAAACATGATAAGGGATTGAAAGTGCACTTTGAAGAGTTTCCAAACCTTATTATTTGGTCAACTTTGAATAAGGGACCTTTCATTGCTTTTGAACCTTGGTCTGGCTTGTCAACATCTCTTGAAGAAGGAGATCATCTAGAAGATAAGAAGAATGTTCGTCTCCTAGAACCTGGTCAAGTGGATCAAATTGGTTTTGACATCGAAATTTTTTAGTTAAAAAAACACAAAAACAAACACTAACTGTTGACTTTTTTAGGAAATAGGAGTATATTATGTTTGTAAGCAACAAATGATGTTTGCAACAAACAAATAATCGCTTGTTATATTCTCTTTTGTGGAGAAAGATTATTTCTAGGAAACTGGTTTCCTAAACTTGAATAAGGTGTCATTCATCTCATTCAATCCAATTTGTCAATAAACTGCTAGAAAACTTTTTGTAGGTAAACTGCTAACTATAAAAGGTTTTACTAGCCTAGAAAAATAAAAAGGAGTATACAATATGTCTATTGTTATCGGTGCAGATGCTGCAGGTTTGAGATTGAAAGAAGTTGTGAAAGACTTCTTGGAAAAAGAAAACTTCCACGTTGTGGATGTTACAGCTGAAGGTCAAGACTTTGTTGATGTGACTCTTGCTGTTGCTGCAGAAGTAAACAAAGAAGAACAAAACCTTGGTATCGTGATTGATGCTTATGGAGCTGGTCCATTTATGGTTGCAACTAAGATCAAAGGAATGGTTGCTGCAGAAGTATCTGACGAACGTTCAGCTTATATGACTCGTGGACACAACAACTCACGTATGATCACTATGGGTGCACAACTTGTTGGTGATGAATTGGCTAAAAACATCGCTAAAGGATTTGTTAACGGTAAATACGATGGTGGACGTCACCAAATTCGTGTCGACATGTTGAACAAAATGTGCTAATTAGATTACAGTAAGAAAGGTAAGTTAAAAATGAGAATTGCAATTGGATGTGACCACATCGTAACAGATGAAAAAATGGCGGTTTCAGAATTTTTGAAATCAAAAGGATATGAAGTCATTGACTTTGGTACATATGACCATACACGTACTCACTACCCAATCTTTGGTAAAAAAGTAGGGGAAGCTGTAACTAGCGGTCAAGCTGATCTTGGGGTATGTATCTGTGGTACTGGTGTTGGTATCAACAACGCTGTAAATAAAGTTCCAGGTGTTCGTTCTGCCTTGGTTCGTGATATGACAACAGCGCTTTATGCTAAAGAACAATTGAACGCCAACGTTATCGGTTTTGGTGGTAAGATTACTGGTGAATTGCTCATGTGTGATATCATCGAAGCTTTCATCCATGCTGAATACAAACCATCTGAAGAAAACAAAAAATTGATTGCGAAAATTGAACACCTTGAAAGTCACAATGCTCAACAAACAGACGCAAACTTCTTCACTGAATTCCTTGAAAAATGGGATCGCGGAGAATACCACGACTAAGAGGTGACCTATGATTTTAACAGTCACAATGAACCCATCTATTGATATTTCCTATCCCTTGGATGAGTTAAAGATTGATACTGTCAATCGTGTGGTGGATGTAACCAAAACGGCTGGTGGTAAGGGACTCAATGTTACCCGAGTACTTTCAGAATTTGGGGATTCTGTTCTTGCTACTGGTTTAGTTGGTGGTAAACTTGGTGAGTTTTTGGTTGAAAATATCGATGATCAGGTAAAGAAAGATTTCTTCTCAATTCAGGGAGAAACTCGTAACTGTATCGCTATTCTCCATGGAGACAACCAAACAGAAGTTCTTGAAAAAGGACCTGAAGTATTGGAACAGGAAGGTCAAGACTTTTTGGAACATTTCAAAAAACTCTTAGAGTTAGTTGAAGTAGTAGCTATCTCAGGTAGTTTACCAGCAGGTCTTCCAGTTGATTACTATGCTAACTTGGTAGAACTTGCTAATCAAGCAGGCAAGTCTGTAGTCTTGGATTGCTCTGGTGCAGCTCTTCAGGCAGTTCTTGAATCACCACATAAACCGACAGTAATCAAACCCAATAATGAGGAATTGTCTCAGCTTCTAGGAAGAGAAGTTTCTGAGAATTTGGATGAATTAAAAGAAGTTCTTCAAGAATCTTTGTTTGCAGGAATTGAATGGATTATCGTTTCACTTGGTGCCAACGGTGCCTTTGCCAAACATGGTGACACTTTCTACAAGGTAGATATTCCTAGAATTCAGGTGGTAAATCCTGTTGGATCTGGAGACTCTACTGTGGCAGGAATTTCTTCAGGACTTCTTCACAAAGAATCGGATGCAGAATTACTCATCAAGGCAAATGTCCTTGGTATGCTCAATGCTCAAGAAAAAATGACTGGTCATGTCAACATGGCCAACTATCAAGCTCTATATGATCAATTAATAGTAAAAGAGGTATAAAATGGCTTTAACAGAACAAAAACGTGCACGCTTAGAAAAACTTTCTGATGAAAATGGTATCATCTCAGCTCTTGCATTTGACCAACGTGGTGCTTTGAAACGCCTCATGGCTCAACACCAAACAGAAGAACCAACTGTGGCTCAAATGGAAGAACTGAAAGTCTTGGTAGCAGATGAATTGACTAAATACGCATCATCTATGCTTCTTGACCCTGAGTATGGACTTCCAGCAACTAAAGCTCTTGATGAAAAAGCTGGTCTTCTCCTTGCTTATGAAAAAACAGGTTACGACACAACAAGCACAAAACGCTTACCAGACTGCTTGGATGTTTGGTCTGCAAAACGTATTAAAGAAGAAGGTGCAGATGCAGTTAAATTCTTGCTTTACTATGATGTAGATAGCTCAGACGAACTTAACCAAGAAAAACAAGCTTACATCGAACGCATCGGTTCTGAGTGTGTGGCTGAAGATATCCCATTCTTCCTTGAAATCCTTGCTTACGATGAAAAAATTGCTGATGCTGGTTCTGTAGAATACGCTAAAGTAAAACCACACAAAGTTATCGGTGCTATGAAAGTCTTCTCAGACCCACGCTTTAACATTGATGTCTTGAAAGTAGAAGTTCCAGTTAACGTGAAATACGTTGAAGGCTTTGGCGATGGTGAAATCGTTCATACACGCGAAGAAGCGGAAGCCTTCTTCAAAGCACAAGATGAAGCAACTAACTTGCCATACATCTACTTGAGTGCTGGTGTATCAGCTAAACTCTTCCAAGATACTCTTGTATTTGCTCATGAATCAGGTGCAAACTTCAATGGAGTTCTTTGTGGCCGTGCTACATGGGCTGGATCAGTTGAAGCTTACATCAAAGATGGTGAAGCAGCAGCTCGCGAATGGCTTCGTACAACTGGTTTTGAAAACATTGACGAACTCAACAAAGTTCTTCAAACAACAGCAACTTCATGGAAAGAACGCGTGTAAGAAAGTCCTTCTAGTTTAGGAACATTAATCTAAAAAATTTTTAAAAAAGTTACATGTAAGGGTTTACAAAATAACTTACTTGTGCTATACTTAAATCACAAGTTAATACAAGGTGAGTGTTACTAAGTAATATTAGGCATGATCACAGGTGAATTAGAAATCAGATGATTTTCTAGTTCATTTGTGGTCATTTTTTATACTCATATACCTTTAAAATATAAAAGGAGGTTGACATGTATCGAATTCTAAATCCAATAAATCATAATGTCTCGCTTGTCAGAAATGATAAAGGAGAAGAAGTGATTGTGATTGGTAAGGGGATTACATTTGGAAAGAAGAAGGGAGATTTGATTGCTGAACAGCAGGTGGAGAAAATCTTTCGGATGAAGACCGAAGAGTCAAGAGAAAACTTTATGGCTCTTCTCAAAGATGTTCCGCTAGATTTTATCACAGTGACCTATGAGATCATTGATAAGCTTTCAAAGAAGTATCACTATCCGATTCAAGAATATCTCTACGTAACCTTGACAGACCATATTTACTGTTCTTATCAAGCTCTAGCACAAGGAAGGTACAAGGATAGTAATCTGCCAGATATTTCCACTAAGTATCCTGTCGCTTTTCAAATCGCAAATGAAGCATTTGAAATTTACCGTCAGAAGCTAGCGGATCATTTTCCTGAGGACGAAATTATTCGGATTGCTTATCATTTCATTAATGCCGAAGGTGAAAATGAAGTGGAACTTGTGGAGTCGATTGATAAGAGGAAAGAAATTCTCAGGAATGTTGAAGAAGTTTTAACGGACTATGCAATTCAACGAACCAAAGAGAATAACCATTTCTATGATCGCTTTATGATACATTTGAATTATTTCTTGGATTATTTAGACCGCTCTAGAGATGATAACCAATCACTTCTGGATATGGAAGACCATATCAAACAATCCTATCCAAAAGCCTTCGAGATTGGTTCCAAGATCTATGATGTGATTACGCAACATACGGGTCTTGATTTGTATAAAAGTGAACGAGTTTATCTAGTTCTACATATCCAACGTTTATTGTCATAAAAATTTAATTAAAAATACATAAGGAGAATTCTATCATGAATAGAGAAGAAGTAACATTGTTAGGTTTTGAAATCGTAGCCTATGCTGGCGATGCTCGTTCAAAACTATTGGAAGCCTTGAAGGCTGCTGAAGCTGGTGATTTTGCGAAAGCGGACACTTTGGTAGAGGAAGCTGGTAGCTGTATTGCAGAGGCTCACCACGCGCAAACAAGTCTATTGACTAAGGAAGCTTCTGGTGAGGACTTAGCCTATAGTGTGACCATGATGCATGGCCAAGACCACTTGATGACAACCATCTTGTTAAAAGATTTGATGCACCACTTAATCGAACTCTACAAGAGAGGAGTTAAATAATGAATAAACTAATTGCATTTATTGAGAAAGGAAAGCCTTTCTTTGAGAAACTATCTCGTAATATCTATCTTCGTGCTATTCGTGATGGTTTCATTGCAGGTATGCCTGTTATTCTCTTCTCAAGTATTTTTATCTTGATTGCCTTTGTACCAAACTCATGGGGCTTTAAATGGTCTGATGAAGTTGTAGCCTTTCTGATGAAACCTTATAGCTATTCTATGGGTATTCTGGCTCTCTTGGTAGCTGGGACAACAGCTAAGTCATTGACCGACTCAGTAAACCGTAGCATGGAGAAAACCAATCAAATCAACTATATGTCAACATTGTTGGCAGCAATTGTTGGTTTGTTGATGTTGGCAGCTGATCCTATCGAAAATGGTCTTGCTACTGGATTCTTGGGGACAAAAGGTTTGCTTTCAGCTTTCCTTGCTGCCTTTGTTACTGTAGCCATCTATAAGGTTTGTGTTAAGAACAACGTCACTATTCGTATGCCTGACGAAGTTCCACCAAATATCTCACAAGTCTTTAAAGATGTGATTCCATTCACTCTATCAGTGGTTTCTCTTTATGCTCTTGATTTACTAGCTCGTCATTTTGTTGGTGCAAGCGTAGCTGAATCAATCGGTAAATTCTTTGCACCACTCTTCTCAGCAGCAGATGGATACCTTGGTATTACCATTATCTTTGGTGCCTTTGCCTTCTTCTGGTTTGTTGGGATTCACGGTCCATCTATTGTTGAGCCTGCTATCGCAGCAATTACCTATGCCAATGCCGAAGTCAACTTGAACCTTCTCCAACAAGGTATGCACGCTGACAAGATTCTTACTTCTGGTACACAAATGTTTATCGTTACCATGGGTGGTACTGGTGCGACACTGGTTGTTCCATTCATGTTCATGTGGTTAACAAAATCAAAACGTAACCGTGCAATCGGACGTGCTTCAGTAGTTCCAACTTTCTTTGGTGTAAATGAACCAATCTTGTTTGGTGCACCGCTTGTATTGAACCCGATTTTCTTCATTCCATTTATTTTTGCCCCTATCGCAAACGTTTGGATCTTTAAATTCTTCATTGAAACTCTTGGAATGAATTCATTTACTGCTAATCTACCATGGACAACTCCAGCTCCACTAGGTCTAGTTCTTGGTACTAACTTCCAAGTTCTATCATTCATTCTTGCTGCCCTTCTAATCGTGGTTGACGTAGTCATTTACTATCCATTCCTTAAAGTATATGATGAACAAATTCTCGAAGAAGAGCGTTCAGGTAAGTCTAATGATGAATTGAAAGACAAAGTTGCTGCCAACTTCAACACTGCAAAAGCAGATGCTATTCTTGAAAAAGCGGGTGTAGAAGCAGCACAAAATAAAATTACTGAAGAAACAAATGTTCTTGTTCTCTGTGCAGGTGGAGGTACAAGTGGTCTCCTTGCAAATGCTTTGAACAAGGCAGCAGCAGAGTACAACGTTCCTGTGAAAGCAGCAGCAGGTGGCTATGGTGCTCACCGTGAAATGTTACCAGAGTTTGATCTAGTTGTCCTTGCCCCTCAAGTTGCTTCAAACTTTGAAGATATGAAAGCAGAAACAGATAAACTCGGTATTAAACTTGCCAAGACAGAAGGCGCTCAATACATCAAATTAACTCGTGATGGAAAAGGTGCTCTAGCATTTGTACAAGCGCAATTTGATTAACGATAGGGACTCTGAAATAGTCTCCTCTCGTTACGGAAATCGCTATGTTGAATTTCCTAATCGCCTTATTAATTCGTCGGTAAAAAGACATCGTTTTTACTTCCTCATGTCACAATTCGATTAAGGCTAGGGACTCTGAAATAGTTTCCTCTCGTTACGGAAATCGCTATGGCGAATTTCCTAATCGCCTTATTAATTCGTCGGTAAAAAGATATCGTTTTTACCTCCTCATGTCACAATTCGATTAATAATAGGGACTCTGAAATAGTTTCCTCTCGTTACGGAAATCGCTATGGCGAATTTCTTAATTGCATTGTTAATTCGTCGGTAAAAAGATATTGTTTTTACCTTCTCATGTCACAATTCGGTGACTCGGTACAAGAAGTGAGATGGAGAAGGATGGCTCACTGACTCCTCTCCTCTCACTTTTACTTTATTTTAAATCAAGAAATAGGTGAAAAAAATGACAAAAACACTTCCAAAAGACTTTATTTTTGGTGGCGCAACAGCTGCTTATCAAGCAGAAGGTGCTACACATACTGATGGAAAAGGACCAGTTGCGTGGGATAAATATCTTGAAGATAACTATTGGTACACTGCAGAACCAGCTAGTGATTTTTACAATCGATATCCAGTTGACCTCAAGCTAGCAGAAGAGTATGGTGTCAATGGCATTCGAATTTCTATTGCCTGGTCACGTATTTTCCCAACTGGTTACGGTCAAGTAAATCAGAAAGGTGTTGAGTTTTATCATAATTTATTTGCAGAATGTCACAAACGTCATGTTGAGCCTTTTGTAACTCTTCATCATTTTGACACGCCAGAAGCTCTCCACTCAAATAGCGACTTCTTAAACCGTGAAAATATCGAACACTTTGTAGATTACGCTGCCTTCTGTTTTGAAGAATTTCCAGAAGTAAACTATTGGACAACCTTCAATGAAATCGGACCAATCGGTGATGGTCAATACTTGGTTGGGAAATTCCCTCCAGGTATTCAGTACGACCTTGCCAAAGTTTTCCAATCGCACCACAATATGATGGTTTCTCATGCGCGTGCAGTTAAGTGATATAAAGATAAAGGTTATAAAGGTGAAATTGGTGTTGTTCACGCACTGCCAACCAAGTATCCTTAAGATTCTAAAAATCCAGCAGATGATCGTGCAGCTGAGTTGGACGATATTATTCACAATAAATTTATTTTGGATGCAACTTATCTAGGTAGCTATTTAGCTGAAAAGAGAGAAGGTGTAAAACATATATTA
>CAJPJN010000024.1:0-12859 GCA_905369855.1 Streptococcus oralis
TTGATAGATGTGGTGGAATTTTCGTGTCATGAAGCTACTATCTTTTACCCCAAATCAAAAATGCCCCAGCATGAGCAGGGCATCTAAGCATTTAATCCAAAGTAAAATACAAACCAAACGACATAGGTTACAAGGAGGATAAAAATTGAATAGAGCGTCACAAAAGCAAGCTTCTAAAGGAATTTTTTTGGGGTGTCCCAGATATACAAACAGAGCATTCCCCCTTAGAAACAGGCTACAAAGACTATAAACACCAAGAGGCCAACCCTATCGCAAATTCAAACAAACTAAACATTCTTAATCCTACTTTTGGTATTTCTATTTTTATATAAACTGTTGACTATGTTGGTCTATCAATGTTAAAATGTAATTCAACACTGGTAGGAAAATCAGGTTGAGTCGTTGACTCTTCGGGTTGCGGTGCTATCCCTGAAACTTTGGTTTCTAAAGAACTGAAATTGCGATTGAACAATTCGCCCCCAGTGTTTGACGGCTCTTGACTTCTGTCAGGAGCTTTTTGATGCTTTTAAAGTTGATGCCCTCAGTAAGTTATAGTAAAATATAATATTGAGAGGATAACGTAGGGCGACTGGTAACAGAGCGTTCAAAGGTACCAACTTCTGGTACGGGTGTGGGACTGCCTTCAGCTTTGAGCTGTAAAGACCCCTGACTACCATTGGTCCTCTCTTTTTGCTTACTCTTAAATTAAGTGCTTGTCTTTGCCTTTTAGTAAGCACTCCACTCCATCTTGCTATTTCTACATCGTTATACTTATAGATTGACTTCTTAACCTCATAGATGATAAAATGGAGTAAAGGTTGAGATTTGGTCTGACTTGGTGACAAGTCTTTCAAAGGTTGTGATTCAATCACTTCAGGTAATGGTACTGCCCCTTGAGCTTGCTCAGAAAGATCCCTTAATTTTGTCTCAGCCTTTTTATTTGCTCTTGAGATTTCTCAAGAGCTTTTTCTTTTTTCAAAGATATCATTCTGTCCCAACCATCTACACCAACGATTAATGAAACTAGAACTATATTCTTCCTTAAATCTACTATCTCTTTAGATTTCCCCTTTAATTATAACACCTAAGCGCTCTCCGAACGAATCCTATCTATCTTTTGCTCCCTCTTCCCCTCACGACTTTCTCGTTTCCGTCTTTTACTAATTTTTCATTTTGTGGTATAATTGAAATAATTGTAACGAATCAAGGTCAATCTAGACACAAAATGGAATGAAATCAAGCAAATCTCTGCTAAAAGTTTGGAATAAGCTGACCTGTAAATAGAAAGGAACTATATGATTTACAAAGTTTTTTATCAAGAAACAAAAGAACGTAGCCCACGCCGTGAAACAACACGCGCACTTTACCTAGACATCGATGCCAGCTCAGAACTTGAGGGCCGTATCGCTGCTCGCCAACTTGTCGAAGAAAATCGCCCAGAGTACAATATCGAGTATATCGAACTCTTGTCTGACAAATTGCTAGATTACGAAAAAGAAACTGGCGCCTTCGAAATCACGGAGTTCTAATATGGCCTATACTCTTAAACCTGAAGAAGTCGGCGTTTTTGCCATCGGTGGTCTGGGAGAAATCGGGAAAAACACATACGGGATTGAATACCAAGATGAGATTATCATCGTCGATGCTGGGATTAAATTCCCAGAAGATGACTTGCTGGGTATCGACTATGTCATTCCTGATTACTCTTACATCGTAGACAATATCGACCGCGTCAAGGCTGTTTTGATCACACACGGACACGAGGACCACATCGGTGGGATTCCATTCCTGCTCAAGCAAGCAAATGTCCCTATCTATGCTGGACCGCTTGCCTTGGCTTTGATTCGTGGGAAACTCGAAGAACACGGCCTCTTGCGCAACGCCAAACTTTACGAAATCAACCACAACACTGAGTTGACCTTTAAAAATCTCAAGGCAACTTTCTTTAGAACCACTCACTCTATTCCAGAGCCTTTGGGAATTGTCATTCATACTCCTCAAGGGAAAATTGTCTGTACGGGTGACTTCAAGTTCGACTTTACTCCAGTTGGAGAACCTGCGGACTTGCACCGTATGGCAGCCCTTGGTGAAGAAGGTGTTCTCTGTCTTCTCTCTGACTCAACAAATGCGGAAGTACCAACCTTTACCAACTCTGAAAAAGTCGTTGGCCAGTCCATCATGAAGATTATCCAAGGCATCGAAGGACGTATCATCTTTGCATCCTTTGCCTCAAATATCTTCCGTCTCCAGCAAGCAACAGAAGCTGCTGTTAAGACTGGGCGCAAGATCGCTGTCTTTGGTCGTTCTATGGAAAAGGCCATTGTCAACGGAATCGAGCTCGGCTACATCAAAGCGCCTAAGGGAACCTTTATCGAGCCAAATGAAATCAAAGACTACCCTGCAGGCGAGATTCTTATCCTCTGTACAGGTAGTCAGGGCGAGCCAATGGCAGCCCTCTCTCGTATCGCCAACGGAACCCACCGTCAGGTACAACTCCAACCAGGTGATACAGTTATCTTCTCTTCAAGTCCAATCCCTGGAAACACTACTAGCGTCAACAAGCTAATCAACATCATTTCTGAAGCTGGTGTCGAAGTTATCCACGGTAAAGTTAACAATATCCATACCTCTGGACACGGTGGCCAGCAAGAGCAAAAACTCATGCTCCGCTTGATTAAGCCTAAGTATTTCATGCCAGTCCATGGTGAATACCGCATGCAAAAAGTCCACGCTGGACTAGCAGTGGATACTGGTGTTGAGAAGGACAATATCTTTATCATGAGCAATGGTGATGTGCTTGCCCTTACTGCAGATTCTGCTCGTATCGCAGGTCATTTCAACGCCCAAGACATCTATGTCGATGGAAATCGTATCGGTGAAATCGGCGCAGCTGTCCTCAAAGATCGTCGTGATCTATCTGAAGACGGTGTCGTTCTAGCAGTCGCAACTGTTGACTTCAAATCGCAGATGATTCTATCTGGTCCAGATATCCTCAGCCGAGGCTTTGTCTACATGAGAGAGTCTGGTGACTTGATTCGCCAAAGCCAGCGCATCCTCTTCAATGCAATTCGTATCGCACTGAAAAACAAGGATGCTAGCGTGCAATCTGTCAATGGTGCCATTGTCAACGCTATTCGCCCCTTCCTCTATGAAAATACAGAACGTGAACCGATTATCATCCCGATGATCCTCACCCCAGATGAAGAATAAAGCAACAAAACAGCCCCGTCTTCGGAGCTGTTTTTCTCTATGCTTTCTTTTTAGATTAAAACTCAATAAAAATCGAAATCAGACTAGAAGGCTAGGCGAAAGCATAACTTAAGTTAGGTGAGCCGAAGCCGACGACGTATCATTTTGATTTTTGAAGAGTTTTAGAAATACTACGATTTTTACCTTCAAGATACACCATCAAAATAGAAATATCTGCTGGGTTTACTCCCGAAATACGGCTGGCTTGGCCGATGGTTTCTGGATTGATGAGTTTGAACTTCTGACGGGCTTCGGTTGCGATAGAGTCAATGTCATCCCAGTCGATATTGGCTGGAATGCGTTTTTCTTCCATGCGTTTCATCTTGGCAACCTGATCCATGGCTTTTGAAATATAGCCTTCGTACTTGATTTCTGTTTCAATCAATTCGATAATCTTGTCATCCAAGTCCTCTGCAGCTGGTCCGATGAAAGCCACCACATCTTGATAAGAAACTTCTGGACGGCGAAGGAATTCCTTGGCTGTCACTGCATCTGTCAACGGCTTGAAGCCCATCTCCTCAACCTTGGCATTGGTTTCCTTGACTGGCTTGAGTTTGATGCTGTCTAGGCGCTTCATCTCATTATCAAATTGATTTTTCTTGATTTCAAAACGAACCCAGCGTTCATCGTCAACAAGGCCAATCTCGCGTCCCATCTCTCAAACGCATATCGGCATTATCATGACGGAGAATGAGGCGGTATTCAGCACGACTGGTCAAGAGACGATAAGGTTCAATGGTTCCCTTGGTCACCAAGTCATCAATCATGACCCCAATATAACCGTCACTACGCTTCAAAATCAACTCAGGCTTGCCTTGGACTTTCAAAGCCGCATTGATACCCGCGATAATCCCTTGGCCAGCAGCTTCTTCGTAACCTGATGTTCCATTGGTCTGACCAGCAGTGAATAGACCTGAGATTTTCTTGGTTTCCAGAGTCGCACGCAACTGATGAGGCAAGACCATATCATACTCAATGGCATAACCTGTTCGCATCATCTCTGCATTTTCCAAACCTTTGATAGAATGAACAAGTTCACGTTGCACATCCTCAGGCAGACTGGTTGAAAGTCCTTGAACATAGACTTCCTCAGTATTGCGCCCTTCTGGTTCAAGGAAGAGTTGGTGACGTTCCTTGTCTGCAAAGCGCACAATCTTGTCCTCAATCGATGGGCAGTAACGAGGTCCCACTCCCTTGACCACACCTGTAAACATAGGCGCACGGTGGAGGTTGTTTTGGATAATCTCATGACTGGTACCATTGGTATAGGTCAACCAGCATGGCACCTGATCCTTGACATAGTCCTCATCACGTGAGGTATATGAGAAGTGATTTGGCGCTTCGTCTCCTGGCTGAATCTCTGTCACATCATAGTTGATAGAAGAAGCCTTGACACGTGGAGGTGTTCCTGTCTTGAAACGACCAATTTCGAGTCCTAATTCCTTGAGGTTGTCAGCAAGGTTAATAGAAGCTAGGCTGTGGTTAGGACCTGATGAGTACTTGAGGTCTCCGATGATAATTTCCCCACGGAGGGCTGTTCCTGTCGTCACGATAACAGCCTTGGAAGCATACTCTTGATGAGTTGCTGTACGAACACCGACAACCTTGCCATCTTCCACCAAAATCTCATCAATCATGGTTTGACGAAGGGTCAGATTCTCTTGATTTTCAACTGTCTTGCGCATTTCCTTAGAGTAAAGCTCCTTGTCAGCCTGCGCACGAAGGGCACGGACAGCTGGCCCCTTCCCTGTGTTAAGCATCTTCATTTGGATGTATGTCTTGTCAATGGTTTTGGCCATCTCGCCACCGAGGGCATCAACTTCACGTACAACAATCCCTTTGGCAGAACCACCGATAGAGGGGTTACAAGGCATGAAGGCCAGCATTTCAATGTTGATGGTCGCAAGCAAGACCTTACACCCCATACGGCTAGCGGCCAAGGAAGCCTCGACCCCAGCGTGTCCCGCACCAATTACAATAATATCGTATTCTTCAGTAAAATTATAAGTCATTTCTTAACCTTTCAAAAATTTCTCGTAAATAAGGAACTAACTTCTCCTCCTCTAGAGCTTGAGCCATAGTAACCCATTTAAAGTGCGTATGCTCTTCAGGATCTAATCTGATAATTGGCTTCTCCCCAACCCACTCTACTTTATAAACTAAGCGAGTAAAGACAGTATCCTTAGAGGTATCCAGTTGACTATCTTCGTGAAGAAGTTTAAGTGAACTGCTATCTAGCCTAACTCCCGCTTCTTCAATACATTCTCTAAGAGCTCCATCTCGCGGAAGTTCACCCTTTTCAACCCCGCCACCAGGAATATCCCAGTAAGTTGGATAAACATTGGGTTGTCCTCTTTTAATTTCCGAACGCTGAATGAGCAAATAATCATCACCGCTTTGAACAAGTACATGGGCAATAAGCTTAACCATCCTTTCCTCTCCTATTCCTCAAGATGAATGTGTCTTAGTTGGCCGTCCCAATCTGGTAGGGCTGTTTTTAAAAAGGCTGGAACTAGATTGATATCCTCAAGCTTGTCTATGTCAATCCATTCACAGGGCTGCCTTTTCTCATCTTCCTGCATGGTCAATGGAGCATCTTCAAGCAAGTCCACCAGATAATGAAACTCGATATTGTGATAGGAAACACCGTCCTGTTCAAAACGATTTTCAACTACGAAAGCTAGCTGTCCAGCTTGAGCTTTTACACCCAGTTCTTCCCTCACTTCACGGACTACCGCGTCTTCCGTGCTTTCATTGACTTGAATCGCACCGCCAATAGTGTAATACTTGCCCTTGGCTTTGGTAACTAGAAGCTTGCGATTTTGGAGAATCAAGGCTGTCGCTCGAACACCAAAAACCGTATTTCCTACTTTTGTCCGAAAGTCTTGTTGAGTCATTTTTATCCTTTCCTCTAAACGACACAAAAACAGTCAAAACTCCAAAGAAGTGCAGGACAAAAAAGCCTGCAACATCCATGAGCTTTGACCATCATTTCTATTGCTTTTATTATTGTAGCAAATTGAGAAAATTTGTCAATCTAAATGTACTGACAAACTTGTCCATCGCGGTAAGCATTGTCAATCAAACCGCCACCTAGACACTCTTCGCCATCGTAAAAGACAACTGCCTGTCCTGGTGTGATGGCGCGTTGCGGTTCTGCAAAGATAACCTCTGCCTTATCTCCTTTGACATGGACGGTCACCTTAGAATCAGGCTGACGGTAGCGGAATTTTGCTGTGCATTCTAGCGTAAACTCCTCTGGCATATCACGAGTAAAGTGGACTTGGCTAGCCTCTAGGCTGGTTGACATGAGCGAATCATGGTAGAAACCTTGGCCTACATAGAGAATATTCTTGCTTAGGTCTTTTCCGACAACGAACCAAGGGGCATTGTCACCACCGTGTTGTCCACCGATACCGAGACCGCCACGCTGACCGATTGTATAATACATAAGTCCTGCATGCTCGCCCATATCGCGTCCATCCACTGTCATCATACGACCAGGTTGAGCTGGCAGGTAGTTGCTGAGGAAATTTTTAAAGTTCTTTTCTCCGATAAAGCAAATCCCTGTCGAGTCTTTCTTCTTAGCAGTCGCAAGGCCTGCTTCTTCTGCTAGTTTTCGCACTTCCGGCTTTTCCAAATGTCCCAATGGAAACATGGTTTTTTGGAGTTGTTCTTGCGAAAGTTGGCTGAGGAAATAGGTCTGATCCTTGCCATTGTCCACGCCACGAAGCATGTGAACGATGCCATCCTCATCACGTGCCACTCGGGCATAGTGCCCAGTCGCTACATAGTCTGCCCCCAAGGTCATAGCATAGTCCAAAAAGGCCTTGAACTTGATTTCCTTGTTGCACATAACATCTGGATTTGGCGTGCGTCCTGCACGGTATTCCGCTAGGAAATACTCGAAAACGCGGTCCCAGTACTCTTTTTCAAAATTGACAGAGTAGTAGGGAATGCCAATCTGGTCTGCCACCGCAGCCACATCCTTGTAATCTTCGGTCGCCGTACAGACGCCGTTTTCATCTGTGTCATCCCAGTTCTTCATGAAGATACCGATCACATCGTAGCCCTGCTCCTTAAGAAGAAGAGCCGTCACCGACGAATCAACACCACCACTCATCCCCACAACAACACGTGTTTTAGAGTTATCACTCATGGTAAGTCTCCCATCTATTCGTTTATTCACGATTGAAGGTCGTGTGTGCTTCACGATTGAAGGTCGCTTGAGCAGTATTCATTATAACATGCTTGGTTGGAGAAGACAAGAAAGAGGCTGATAATCTACCAAGCTCTGATATTCTCTTTCACTAACTACCTTTTATAATTTAAGTCAAATTAGAAGATTTTTGACAACATAGCTACATCCCTTTTCACAATTCAATGATTCGATGACATTGTTGGGCTACATAAGCATCGTGGGTCACAATAATGACTGTTTTCCCCTCGCGATTCATCCCTAAGAGAAACTTCAAGACCAAATCTCTATTTTCAGAATCCAGAGAACCTGTTGGTTCATCGGCTAAAATCAACTGGCTGGGTTTTAAGATGGCTCTAGCAACTGCAATTCGTTGTTGTTCGCCACCAGACAACTCGGAGACCTTTTGATGCAAAGTAGCTGACAAACCTACTCTCTCTAAAATCTCTTCTACCTTTTTGAGCTTGTCTTTCTTAGGCAATTTCACATATTTCAGCGCCAACATAAGATTGTACTCGACCGTTTCATCATCAATCAGGGCAAAATTTTGAAACAGATAAGAGATATGTTCACGGATTATTGTTTGTGATTTAGCAGAATTGACTGCTAGATTTGTCTGACCAAAAATCTCATACCGTCCGCTATAATCACCATCTATCAAACCTAATAAATTTAACAAGGTCGACTTACCACTACCACTCTTGCCAACAATGGCTACCAAATCCCCCTGATCAATCCTGAGAGATAAGTTATCCAAAATCACTTTTCCCCCAATGGTTTTGGTAATATTTTCCAACTCAATCATAAGATGCCCCCTTTCAATAATTCTACTAGACTTCTTTTCTCCATCCTAGAAGCCAAGACTAGCACAAATAGTATATCCAGACATGTAAAGCCTGCAAACAGCAGGAGTGGCAAGAGCGCATGGGCAAAGAAAATCAATATTAGAAGAGGCAGACTATAGCCCAGCAAGAGCAGAACTAAGAGAGGACGGTAGCGATCGACCAGTTTCCACCCCATAAATTTCTTGGTAATGATGTCCCTGCGCTTCAATAAGAAAGTTGTTACTAGTAAGAAGTAGGAAATCATCATGCTAAGGAGACCAAACAAAGCAAAGAGTATATTAAGATTTCGAACTGCATCTCGATAAGAATCTACTTTCTCTTGTTGAATGGCTTGAAGCGATGAAAATTTTAAATAATTCCCATCTGATAATTTCTCAACTAACGCTGTCACCTCTTTTTGGTGTTGAGCCGTATTTTCGATTTTAATCGGGTTATTTAAACCTGTTGTTGACAGGCGAGCTTTTTCATCCCACATCATATCAGAATCATTGACCAAGCTAATAATTGGATTGTAGAGATTTTCCTTTCGCTTATCACTATATGGGAAGAACGACCAATCTCCTTCATAATAGGCAATCTCGACATCCATCTCCTCTATCGTTCGTTTTTGCTGCTCTTCATACTTCATAGAAAGATAGGCAATTAATTTCCCCAAGAGCTGATTTTTATCTTCTTCACCTTTCGTACTTGCTGGCATCAAAATAACTTTTTTAGTGCTGGTATCTGGTAACTTGAATCCCTTGCTCTTTAGAAAATTGCTATTAGCATAGTAAACATCTACCTTATCAGGCAGTTGGTACTGCTGCACTTGTTCTGCTTTGATGACTGGTTTGATAGGAAGACTCGCACTTCGCACATAATTTACTTGTATTTTTGCTAGCAAATCTTGATAAAATTGGTAGAAATAATCTGTAGATTTCCCTGACCCTGCTAGCTCTTCTTGCCACAGGTTATCATTGAGTTGGAAGGTTTCTAAGGTCAAGTAATTCCCTTGGCTTACCCACTGTTGCTGATAAGCAAGTTCTTTGTTTTCTTGTTCTAGACTTCTGCCCACCCCAATCAGTAAGGCCGTCAGTAAAATAGTTGTCCCTATTTTCATCACATAATTGAAGATAAGACCAAGTTTGACAGATGAAAAACCTTTCAACATGGAACTGACTGTCATTTTCTGAATCATCAGGTAGGTCAGCCAACTGATGAACAAATACAACTGTAAAAGCAGAAATTGGGATAAGAGTAAACTTGGGAACAGAAGTTTTGGCCTGTAGTCCAGCACTAAAAATAGTTCCAAGTCAATGACAAGACTTCCACCCAAGAGAAGATAAAAATTAGTCTTTACAAAACCAGCTAAAATCGCCCCGCTTTGAAAACCAAGTAACTTTTGAACCCCCACTCGTTTCATCTCCATCATCGGCTGATACACTGTTACTAACACAAGAAGTAAAATAGCCAAGACAAAAACAATGGCAGATAAAAGCAAATCTCGATTTATGACTTCCACTGCACTTTTATAGGTAGGCTCTAGCAAGGTAGCCTGGTCTATCTTGAAAAAATCGCTCCATTTCTGTACAATCCTATCCTTATCCATCTCTTGTGTAGAAGTTATCGTATAGCGACCATTTAAACTACGAGATGTATCCTTGATATAGGTTTGAAAAGTCATAAGCTGAATAGGCTTGGCTTTTAGAAAGGTCGGAATCGTACCAAGTTTATTAGAAATTTCTTTATTACTGTAGACTCCTTCACCATCTGTGGTAAAATCAAGAGAAGAAATCCCAAACTCTTGGTAGGGGAAGGTATCTTTATCAAAAACACCAGACTTGATTACCTCATCACCACTGTCTGTTTTGATGATGGAGACCTTGTACTCCTTTGATACATCCTCAAAAAATCGAAGAACAGACGCTGCAGGTTCGTTAATATCTTTCAAATACAAATCCAAAGAATCTACAGTCTTTCCCATTTCCCGAATCCGAACCGCTTCACGTGTGTAGTTTACATTAAAAACAAAAAAAGTGGTACACAGCAACAGCAGAAACATACAAAGATGACTGATTTTTTTCATAGAGATACCTCCCGTGAAGAGACTAAACTGGGCAAAACTAACTTTCCAATAAAGCCACACAGTGATTCTCTCAGCTTAATTGTGTTCAAGGCTGAAAACACTGTGTGGTTTTTGAATGTTTAGAGGTTAGTTTTTTGAGCAATCGTCTATCAAAATGTCCGTTTATCTGTCAATAATCCGAGAAAATCTTGTCGTTTCAAGTCGGAGAAGTGTTTGGTAGAAAGACTTCCTTTTTGAAGTCCATCATCTCTAACCTGCAAATAATAGCTATGTTGGCTTGTTTTAATCGTCAAAAAATCGCCAAATACAAAAGCTCTTTTCCAGTTGCGAATCTCAAATTCTTTAATCTCTGATTTTGGTGTGCGGATAAGTCCTTGCCGCAAATCGCGACGATGCTCACTGATGAAAGTCATCCCATTCCCAAGATTTCTTATCAGCAGTTCATCTGGAGTCACCATCACCAGCGCTATTTTAGTTAAGAAAACTTCAACTGTTGGTGGTAAAATCGCCAAATTAAACCACGGGTGTAGGTAGCGATAAGCTAAGAAATAGTGAGGTTCCTCACTCAATGCTAGTTGTTTATACAAGGTCTTGACCTCACTATCTAACCTCGCTTCAAAAGACACATCTGAATGCTCCTCTTCCTTCCTCTGATTAAAATAACGCATCCAGACTAGGAAACCTATAAAGCCTATGCTAAATAGTCCTGATAAGATATATTTTAAATTGTAGTTCATTACTTAACCTCCTGATTCACTACTCCGCCTAAAACAGAGGCCTATCTATTTTGAAAATAGTTCCATAACAACTTTAAATAAGACGGGTGTCATTAAAATTAGGATAATTCCTATCACAAATATCATGACTACTCGAAAAAGTTCCTTATTTTTAAACATTTTTCCACCCCTTTTCTAGCTACATCATAACTCTCGACTAAATACAAAGTTAAGGGCACTGAATTTGTCAACGCTTGCACAACCCCCGTTTCACCTATATTATAAATCAACATATATAAACTGTCAAGCAATTAAAGTAAAAAAATCATATATTTTTTTAAAAAAGAATTATAGTTATGTTTTGTGTATGAAGAGGATGGTCAAAAACTCAATTTCAGGATAAAATGAAGTAAATATCCCCACAATAAAACGCATAGCATCAAAGTTTTCCAATACCTGATACTATGCGTTTTTCTGATTCCAAAGACTTTTTTCCCAGCTTCTTCTAGATTTTATTCTTCGCCCCACTATAGTCGACAAAGAGCCGAAAAACATAGAGTCTGAAAAAATATTTTTGGTTCAAACTATATGTTTATATTCAAATCTTATCTCTTTGTTTTTACTTAAACAGTTGGTTAAAGAAACCGTCTGTGTTTTTAAGAAGGGCTTTGAATACTTTGGATTTCAAATTCTCAGTATTTGAGTAGTTTCCAGCTTTCTTGAGGTCTTCTGTGACAGCTTTGTCGAATAAGGCTTTCAATTCGTTATAATTGTGAATGGTTTGTCCATCAATTGTAATCTCTGTGAATCCTTTTTCAGCTCTGGCTTTCACATCATGATACCAATGTTTCTTCCAATCTTCAAGGTTTAAGAATTGGTTGTTTGAAACTTTTTTGATAATGAAATCATCACCCAATCTACCCTGGTTTTGTTTATCAGCTTCACCTTGGTATTTGCTAGATACATATCCGATAAATCCATTTTCATAGCCAAAGTAACCCCACATACGGAAGGCATTATGCTTGAATGATAATGAACCTGGAGCACCTTTGCTTGTATTACCACCATAAATACCAGCCATCATTTGAACATTAACATATGCTGAATTAGGCGTGAAGTCCTCTGGTCGGAACACACCATTACCCGGATTGTTATGTTTGGTCATTAAATTATTATCAACCAAATCATCAATACTTGCCAATGATTTAGTTTTCTCTCCGTCATTTAGGTCACGAACTTTATCCCATTGGTGTGGAGCAGTTAAATTATTTAAGCCATCAACATGTCTATCGACTCTGTCAATTTTCTTGAACCACTTACTATTGTCTCCCTTAATTTTAGGAAGTACAGCATCAGCTTCTACATAATCAAGCAACATCATAGCTTCATTGTAGTTTCTCATGTAGCGGTCAATGTCATCACGTGTCTTTAATTTGTCAGGATCTGGGTTGTACCATTGGTTACCGTCATTTGAACGATGGTAAGCCATGTTAATTCCAAGTGCGCCGTATTCACCATTAGTCGTTGAACTATCAGGTGTTTGCAGCATACCTTGTGCATAGGCTTCTGCATTTGTACCAACACGTTGACTGTATCCTCCGTAATAGAGCATTCGGTCATTGACGTGTGTTGTTTCATGTGTAAAGGCTGAAATACCAAATTGTGATATTAAATCGGTTACCATAAAGTAAACTTGGTCATTATTGTTTGCACTATCGTAAATACTAGCCATAGCTCCCATGGCTCCATTTGTTGCGTGGAATTTGCCAGTTGGACCATACAATTC